>CAZOWU010000112.1:0-7150 GCA_964583735.1 uncultured Halobacteriales archaeon
GGTGACGGCCTGTCGCCCGTCGGTGGGGGACGGCGGCTACAACGCGTCGAGCAACGCGTCGATGTCCCCGGCAGTGTTGAAGACGTGGACCGACACCCGGCAGGCGTGTGGCTCCGGCACCGACCGGATCTTGACGCCCGCCTCGTCGAGGCGGGTGACGACGGCATCGGGGTCCTCGGCCGCGAAGGTGACCAGCCCGGACTCGTAGTCGCGGGGGCTCAACAGCCGGTCGCCAAGCCCCGCCTTCAGCCGGTCGGTCAGCCGCTCGATGCGGGCCTGGACCGTATCCAGTCCCACCGTCTCGATGGTTTCGATACCGGCTTCCAGCCCGACGCGGGGGGCCATGGCGTCGGTTCCGAGTTCGAACCGGCTGGCGTCGGGGTTGAACGCGTAGCCGGCGGCCGCTCCGTCGGCCCCGTCCTCGGCCTCGACGGTCTCGGCACCAAAGTAGCCGATCCGCCGGGGACCGAGGGTTTCTAGGGCGGCGGCATCGACGTAGAGGAAGCCAGCCCCCCAGGGGCCGAGCAGCCACTTGTGGCCGGACCCGGCGACGAAGTCGGCGCCCCACTCTGTCACGTCGACCGGCATCTGCCCGGGCGACTGGACGGCGTCGACGAGCACCTGCGCGCCGGCGTCGTGGGCGACCTCGACAGCCTCCGCCACGGGGAGTTGCGTGCCGTAGTTCCAGGACAGTGAGCTGAGACAGAGCAGGCGGGCATCCGCGACCACCTCCTTCAGGTCGTCGAGGTCGAGCCGACCGCTGTCCGTCGACAGCTCCCGCACCTCGACGTCGTGGAGGTCGCGCATCCGCGCCCACGGGAGTTCGCCTGCCGGGTGTTCGAGGTCGGTCCGGACGACGACGTCGCCAGCCTCCCAGTCGATGCTCGTGGCGACGTGGTTGATCCCGTCGACAGTGCTCTCGGTGAGCGCGATCTCGTCGGGAGTAGCACCGAGGTGAGCGGCCACCGTTTCCCGGGTACTCTCGCGGGCCTCGGCCGCCGTCCCGTAGACCCCCTCGCCGCAGGGGGCGTCGAACTGCTGGTGTTCCAGGTAGCCGGTGGCGGCGTCGACGACCCGGCGGGGGCTCGGGCTGCTCGCACCGGTGTTGAGGTAGATGCAGTCCGCGAGTGCCGGGATATCGGCACGGAGCGACTCGGGGTCCATACCTCCGGATTGGACGGGGAAGGCTTGAATCCCTGGCTCCCGGCGTCGAAGACTCACCGCCTCGTGCCGGCACCCCACACAGTTCAGACCAAGCGCACGAGCAGCGCACCGAGCGCGACCGCCAGCAGCGCACCCGCGAGGGTGACGGCCGCGTTGCCGAGCGCGCGGCCGGGCTCGCCAGTCTCCGCGAGCCGGACGGTCTCGAAGGCAAACGAGGAGAACGTCGTGAACGCTCCACAGAAGCCCGTCCCGAGGAACTGCAGGAGGGGGGCGTCGACGGGCACGGCGACGAGCATCCCGAGCAGGAAGCTCCCGACCAGGTTGACGAGCAGGGTGTCACCGTTTCGGGTGTCGACGCGCTCCCCGAGGAGGTGGCGAGCGATGGCCCCGAGAACTCCGCCGAGGCCGACGAGCAGAGCGGGGTTCACGGCGCCCACCTCGCAGGACCGGGACTCGCGGCACCCACTGCCACCGGACCCGTCACGACACCCACCTCGCAACGACCTGGCCGAGCAGGACGGCGCCGAACCCGAGCGCGTAGTTCAGGCCGACGTTGGCGGCCGCCATCGCGGGTGCGAGCTGGCTCGTCTCCAGCGCGAAGGCGCTGTAGGTCGTAACCGACGAGCAGAAGCCGGTGCCGACGACCAGCCGCGTCTCCGGGCTGAGCAGGTCTGCCAGCCGCGCCTCGTACAGCAGGATGCCGAGCAGGAAGGTTCCGAGGACGTTCGCGGCGAGGGTTCCGAGGGGAAACGACGACGGGAGGCCGACGGCCAGCCCGTACCGCAGGACGGCCCCGACAAACCCGCCAGCCCCGACCAGCGCCAGCGGCCGGAGGCGGGCGACCCGGTGCGTATCGGTCATCGAACGGGTCGACGGCGGGTCACCACTACCCAGTTACGGTCGCGGCCGCCCGGCGGCGGACCGCTGGTGTCGGACGGACGTTTATCCCGGAAGCCGGGACCACCTACCCCATGGCACGACAGGACCGACTTTGGCGCGACGAACGCGCCATCGAGGGGCTGCCGATCCGGCTCGTCATCGCGCTCGTGGTCGGCGTCGCCAGCCTCGCGGTGATGATGAACACGATCCAGGGACTCAGCGCGCTCGGTGTCAGCGAACTCGACGCCCGGCCCTCGCCGGACGTCATCGAACCCGGAACACAGGAGGTCAACGTCACCGTCGTCGACAGCGGCGGCGACGCGGTGTCGAACGCGACGGTCGTCGCCAAGAGCGGGAGCGCGCGGCTGTCGGGGGTCAGGACCGCCGAGACCGGTGCCGACGGGACGGTGACGCTGACCATCGACCCGCGGCTGGGCCCGAATCGCGTCGAGGGGACAGTAGCGCTTGACGTGAAACCGCCCTCCGACAGCTACGCCGACCGGCGCGGGAACACCGACATCCTGGTGGTCAAAGGCTAGTCCCAGTCGATCCAATCGAACTCCCAGCCCTTGCGCCGGCGGGCGGCCCGCTCGGCGAACTCCCGGTCCTCGCGCCGGGTGCGGTTGCGCTCGACGGTGGTCGCCTGCTCCCCCTCGACGAGCATCGGGGAGAAGGCACACCCGCCCAGCCGCTCGGTCTCCCCATCGGGGTCGACGACCGCCAGCGACTGCTCACCGGCCCCTAGTGGCATCACTAGCCGACCTCCGGGCGCGAGTTGGTCGAGCAGGGCACGCGGTGGCCGGACGGCTGCCGCCTCCAGCAGAATGCGGTCGTACGGCGCGTACTCCGGGAGCCCCTCGGCGCCGTCCCGGCAGTCGACGAGGACTGCCCCGTAGCCGGCGCTGGCCAGGTTCTCACGGGCCTCGTAGACCAGCCGCCGGGTGATGTCGACCGCCTGGACGGTCCGCGGGTCGACCACCTCGGCGAGGACAGCCGCGGTGTAGCCGACGCCCGCCCCCACGACGAGCACGGAGTCGTCGGGTCCGGCGTCGAGCGCCTCCAGCAGTCGCCCGACAGTACTGGGGGCAAGCACGCGCGTCCCCAGCCGCTCGTAGGGGCGGTCGGCGTAGGCCTCCCGGCCGTCAGGAACAAAGTCCTCGCGCGGGACCGACCGCATCGCGACCGACAGGGGCTCGCTGCGGACACAGCCCTTGCTCTCGTGTTGGAGGCTGTCGACCATGTCGTCGCGCAGCACCGCAGGTTCCATACCCCGGCTTTCGCGTCGACGGTAATGAATTCACTGGGCCCCGCTCACTGCAGCGGGACGAACCGGACCCCGCCGTGGCGTTCACGGTCGAGGCTGCCGTCTTCCCGCTTGCGCGCGCGAACGAGCGTCTGTGTTCGCTCGCCGATCGGCGCGAGCAGGAGGCCGCCCGGCCGGACCTGCTCGACGACCGGCTCCGGGAACTCGGGCGCCGCACAGGTGAGGTAGGCTCGGTCGTAGGGAGCGTGCTCCGGCCAGCCCTCGCGGCCGTCGCCGGCCCGGACTGACACCGACCCGTAGCCTGCCGCCCGGAGGGTCTCGCGGGCCTCGCGGGCGAGGCTGTCGTGGTACTCCACGCTGTAGACGTTCCCGGCACCGACGACCTCGGCAGTGACCGCCGCGTGGTAGCCACAGCCAGTCCCGACCTCGAGGACGCGGTCGCCCTCCTCGGCCTCCAGCAGGTCGGTCATGATGGCGACCATGTGAGGGGCGCTGATGGTCTGGTCCTCACCGATCGGCAGCGGGGTATCCTCGTAGGCCGCCGCCTGCCGGTCGGAGGGGACGAAGGCGTGGCGCGGGACCGACCGCATCGCCCGCTCGGTCGCCGCCGAGAGGCCCCGGCGGTCGGCCAGCCGGTCGACCAGCGCCTCCCGCTCCTGCCGGCGGTCGCCACCCATCCTACCACGCCGACCAGGCGCTGGTCGACTCGTCGCGGGCGTACACCCTGTTGATGTCCTTGGCGAACGCGCGGTCGCCGTCGTGGTCGAGTTTGTCGAACTCGTAGCCGACGGCATCCTCCCGGAGGTGGATCCCCCCGACGGTGAATTCCTCGCCGGCGAGGTCGTCGGTCTCGCCGACGACGAACTCGTAGTCGCCCGGCACCTGGAGGGAGACGCTCCTGGTCTCGTCGTGGGTCCCCTCCTTTGGATGGATCGTGGCGTCGACGGTGACGTTACCGACCGCCCGCGTCCAGAGCGTGTGGACGTCCTCGACGGGCGCCGCCTCGCCCCGGCCCTCGTCGAGTTCGATGCTCGTGATCCGGACGGTGAGGACCGCCGCCTCGGTCTCGAGCAGGAACTCCTCGCCGACGGCGACGGTCTCAGCCGCCGGCACCTCCACGGTCGCTGCGAAGGAGTCGGCGTCCTGGGAGACGACGACGTCGCGCTCGACGGTCCGCTGCTGTGGCAGTTCCTCCTTGTGGACGTGGTCACACTCGGTGCAGCGGACAGTGGCCCGTCCACCGTCCGCGAGCACCTCGTGGACCGTCTCGACGTCCGGCGAACAGGCCGGGCAGACGAGTCCGACCCGCTCGGCCGTGTCGGTCGCCGATGTCTCAGTCATGTGTATACGTACACGAGTGGGGTACAAAAGGCGTCGGCACTCGTGACGGGAGCCGGAGCGGCGCCGCAGACCCGGCTACCGTGGGCTCGGGAGGGTGAGTTCCTCGCCGTCGATGTAGACGGTTGGTTCGGTCAGGACACCGTCCTGGTGGATCGGGGCCTCGACGTCGCCACCGATACCGTGGTCGTCGCCGATGGCGAAGTGAACGGTTCCGGCGGCCTTCTCGTCCAGGAGGACGGAGCCGACGAGTTCGGTGACCGCGAGGTTCGTCCCGATACCCATTTCCGCGAAGTTGTAGGCGGCGTCGCCGGCCTCCGCGGCCGCGGCCTCGACGGAGTCCCGGAGCCCGTCGTCCTCGATAGCCGTGACCTGGCCGTCTTCGACGGTGAACGCGACGGTCTCGTTCGCCTCCAGGCGGCCGTGGGGCATCATCGTCCCGTCGACGACCACCCGCCCGTTGGCGGTCTCCGGGCTGACGAACACCTCGCCGGCGGGGAGGTTCGACATCTCGCCGGCCTCGTGGACGACGCCAGTGTCCAGGCGCCACATCCGCTCGCCCGGCCGAACCGTGATGTCCGTCCCCTGCGGCGAGGTAACCCGGAGTTCCTCGACGCCGGCGACGGCCTCGTGGACCCGGGCGCAGACGTCGGCGACCTCCTCGTAGTCGGCGTCGAGCCCCGTCCGGAAGACCGGCTCGGTGATCCCCGGAAGCGTGGCGACGCGGGCGCCGGCGTCGTTGGCGTCGGTCCGGGCGCGGGTGTGGCTGAGGCTCTTGGTCGTCGGCGCGAGCACCACGTCTGCGCCGGCCATCGCCGCAGCGACTGGGACTGGCGGCTCCGCCCCGTGTTGCTCGCCCGGTGGGTACCGGACCAGCGCGGTCTCCTCTGTGACCTCGGACGCGACCTCGTACAGCGCGTCGCCGATGGCCTCACGTCTGTCGTCGGTGACGACCACACACGACTCCTCGGCCCCCAGCCCCATGCACTGCTGGACTGCGGTCTCCGCCGGTTCCCGGAGTGAACTGTCGCTCATGTTTAGACAGTGCGGACGCGGCTGATTAGGTCTTGTCCACGCCCCCGTGGAGCGAAAGGGTTGAAATAGGAGAGCACGCTACCGGAGGATGTGAGTTCCCTCGACGCGCTCCCGGACCGGCCGCGGGTGTTCGACGGACCCCGGGACAGGCGGTTTCTCGCGCTGGCGGTCGAGACGCTCGTCCAGGACATGTCCCTGGACGGTGACGCGGTCGTCGCGAGACAACTGGGCGGGTACGCCCTCGGCGAGGAGGAGGCGCCGGACGAGGCACCCGAGTACGTCACCCTGGACGGCGACCGGATCGAGCTGTCGAACCCGCCGTTCGTCCTGGGGACGGTCGACGTCGAGGGCGGCAACCCCGCACGGGAAGGTGCGTACCGCATCGAAGCGAGCTTCCGTTCGGAACTGACCCTCCTGATCGACCCGCCGGTTGAAGTCGTCTTCGAGGGGGGGTTCGAAGCGGTGCTCGAGTCACTCGAGGACACCCTCGCGCAGGTCTACCGGACGAAGGGGCGGTATCTCGAGCAGGTCGACGCGGGCGTGGCAGACCCGGGGACGGGCGGCGAGTAGGGAGAGCACCGAAGTTATGTATCCGGGCAGCGAGGGGGAGGGTATGGGCTCGCAACTGCTGTCGGCGGAGCTGGCCGAGCACATCGTGACGACCGCCCGGACGGCGACCGGCGACAGCCTCCGGTCGGTCACCTACTTCACGCGCTCGGACTTCGACCAGCTGTACCTGCGCGACGACCTGGAGCGCGACGCCGACCTCAACACGTTCGTGGGCCACGAGTGGCGGGGCTACCGGGAGACCCAAAACGCCTACCAGAACTCGGAACTCGGCAGCTACCAGTTCACCGTCCGGGCGTTCGAGAACGGGTATCTCCTCCGGGTGGCTGCCGAGCGGCGGGGCGTCCTCATCACGACTGACGGGCTCTCGATGCAGAGCTACGAGGAGGTCGCGGAGGCGCTGAGCCGGATGCTCGAGGAAGGCGGAAGCGACTGACCCGACAGCTGGCAGGGAACGACCGGCGACAACACCGCCCGGAGGTTTTTGAGCGGGCGGCCGAAGTGAAGGTATGACGCTCGACCCCGTCCACGTCGACGGTATCGCGCAGCTCGCGGGCCGCGTGGGCCGGACCGTGGACGACCGCGACCACGGCGAGGCCGCCGAGGCCGCCTGGGACCTTCTCGACCCGCTGTACGACGACGGCGAGACAGTGCTGGAGCCACTCGGGGACCACCACCGCCGGAAGGTGGCTATCGACGACGTCGCGCTCGCGGACTCCCCGTTCCCGACACAGCACGGCCTCGACGCGGGGACGATCAATCCCACGACGTTCAAAAACGGGCTGGTGCTCGACGTCTCCCAGGCGGCGATGGCCGCCGAACCCTCCGACATCGACCTGCACCGCGGTCGGACCATCGTGATGACCGTCCACACCAACGACCGGACGGCCGCGCCGAGCGAGG
>CAZOWU010000113.1:0-7133 GCA_964583735.1 uncultured Halobacteriales archaeon
ATCGGGACAACAATCACTATGAGTGGTAGGGGCCCTCCCGCGACCGCTCCGCTGTGACGACTCGTGGGACGAAACCCGAGCGGGGGGGACCTCGACACCGCCGAGACCAACCCCACTTGGGACGAGTCGATGGGACGGGTCCGGCAGTTCCTGCGGGCGGTGGCCAAACCGGACGTACCCTGCCCACCGAACATCGAATCGCCCGTCCGCGCCCTCACCGGGAGTGCCGATACGAGGGGCCTCCCTCCCCTCCCCCCGGCCGGCAACGGTTCACCCAGGCCCGGGTCGCCCAGTGACCCGGCACGGTGAGCGGGCGGCCACACTGCTCAGCCGCGGGTCCCGCTGGGCCGAGTCGTGCCATTCGGGTGGCTGCAGCACGTATCGTCGCCTGATGGACCCAACTGACCTCGACACCGTCCTGGTTGCCGGTGCAAGCGGTGCCACCGGCACAGAGATCCTCCGGCTCGCCGATTCGCGCGTCCCGACCGTCCGTGCGCTCAGCCGTGACGACAAGAAGCGTCAGCCCTTGCTCGAGGCCGGGGCCGACGAAGTCGTCGTCGACGACCTCGTGGACCCACGAGGGTTGGCGGACGCGCTAGAGGGCGTGGACGCAGTGCTCAGCGCTGTCGGCTCCGGTCTCGCCGATATCCGCTCCTCCGGTCCGTTCGTCGACGGCGAGGGTGCGCAAGCGCTGCTCGACGCAGCTGTCGACGCCGGCGCTCGTGCCTTCGTGATGGAGTCGGCCATCGGCGTCGGTGAGGACCCCGCCAGCCCACTTGCCAGCCTGTTCAATGCCGTGATCGGCCCGGTCCAGCGGGCGAAGGGAGAAACCGAGGCGTCACTCCGGGCGAGCGGTATCGAGCACACCATCTTTCGCCCGGGGATTCTGACGAACGGCCCCCGAACGGACACCGTCACCGTCGCCGACCCGGGTGCGAAGCTCTGGGGCACCGTCTCGCGAGCCGACGTCGCTCGACTGATGCTCGCTGCGCCAGTCACCCCCGAAGCAACGGACCGAACGTTCGAGGTCGTCGGGAAACCAGCCTTCCGGGGCCGCGCAGAGGCGGTCGACTGGGAGCTCCCGAACCGCTGAGCCAGTGTACCGGGCACAGTCGGTCGAGAAGTGCTCCGGTTCCCGTGCGTTGGGACGTCCGGTCCCGCCCTCCCAGTAGGACGCCACACGGGACAAGCGACACTCGCTCACCCGCGCACGCCGAGGGTCCGCCGACACGCCGTGCCTGACACCGTTCTGAGACTACTCGTCGACCCGTGCCATCCCGTGGGAGTCGCGCTCGAGTTTCCTCGCGCGAGCGGCTTTCCGTTCTTCCCGTCGCGCCCGGGCCGAGTCGGACATCATTCCCCGGTGCCACTCCCTCCCCTGGTCCGTTTCGAGGGTGACCGACGAGACGCCGTCCAGTTTGCCCACCCTCTCCTCGACCTCGTCGATGAAGTACGGAATCTGCATGCAGAACGGGGAGGTGAGGCGTAACGAAACCGTCACCGCCGAGGCGTCTATCTCGACGTCGTCGACCAGACCCATCTCGACGATACTGAGGTCGGTCCCGTTGGCGGCACTGCACGGGTCGATGACCCCGTCCAGTTGTTCTTCCACTCGCCCTCGCGCGACTGTCATCCGACCACCTCGTCGGCAGCCTCTGTCGTCGAGTACGGCGCCGCCAACTCCGCTCCCTCCTGGCTGAACTCGTCGTTCTCGATGCGGGACCTGGCCTCGTCGATATCCAGCCCGATGAACTCGGCGTAGTTCTCCCCGAGGATCTTCCGTTTGTGCTCGTCAGTCAACCGGGGGATCTCGCTCGTTCCGCCCATGCTCTTGCGCACGTCTTCCGGGAACTGGAACTCGGCAAACGCTTCGAGCTGTGGACGGGGGTGGATCGACATCGCCCCGGAGCTGTAGAACAGCTTCTCGACCCCGAGTTCGCCAGTCATGCTGAGCAACTCGGCAAACGTCTCGGCGAACCGACGCTCGTTGGCGACCAGAAGCGGAAAGAGCCCCTCGAGATTGCCGTACACGTTGGGAAATCTGGCCAGTTGCCAGGCGGTCTCCTCGGCGAACGCGACCCCCGCGTGGACGATGCTGAAGTCGATATCCGGGAAACTCTCGGCCGCCACGTCCACGTCACCGGGATGGTAGTCCGAGCGCGGGACGGGGCCGAAGGGGATGGCCTTGTGGATGTCGATGCGGTCGATACCCATGTCGACTGCCTTCTCGAACACCGGGAACGCGACCTCCGGGTCGCCCATACTCCAGCCCTCGTAGTGGTCCTCGGTCCAGTGGGACGGGTACAGTTTGACACCGAGCGGGTCGAACTGCTCGGCCTGTTCCTCGAGGGTCGCCTCCCACCCACCGCGGAGGGGGTCGATAGACGCGTACGAGCGGAACCGGTCGGGCCATCGGTCCACGACCTCGGCCGCCTTCTCGTTTGCGACGAGTCCGTCGTGGAATGCGTACATCGGGACAGGGTGGAACGTGGCCATGTCCGTCGGACTCTCCCGGAAGAGCATGTTGGCTGTCTCCTCGACGCCCCAGTCCCGGACGAACCCCTCCGGAGACAGGTGATACTCCGGCGGCCCGATGTCCGTGTTGCCGGCCAGCATCCCGACGATCCCCTCGGCGTGGCGCTCGTTCCGGTAGTTCGAGGGCGCCATGTTGTAGGCATGCGTAATCGAATCGTAGACGAACGTCTCGTCGAGGTCTACCACAGAGGACACCCCCGGACACCGGCTGTGCTCGTACTGTCTCCACCGTGCCGTCCAGTGGCTATGTCACACATACTCAATCGGCAATGCCTCTGTGCAAATCATAAATCTATTGATCGGAGCAGCCACGCTGGCGCAGCCGGGTACCTCTTCCTCGACCTGTGCGGGAGCTCCGAGGAGGCTGGCCTCCACAATTAACTGCTGCTGGAGTGAAGACCTAGTTCCAATGAGAGCAGCAACCTATCACGGACAACGCGACATTCGCGTCGAAGAGACCGACGCTCCGGCTGGCCCCGGGGCCGACGAGCTCCGGGTTTCGGTCGCCGCCTGCGGGATCTGCGGGTCGGACCTCCACGAATACGCTGCCGGCCCGATCGCGGTCCCTGCTGAACACCCCCACCCGGTCACCGGCGAAACACTCCCCATCCCGCTGGGACATGAATTCGCCGGGGAAGTTACCGAGGTCGGTGCCGACGTACCGGACGTCGCCGTCGGCGACCACGTGACGGTCAACCCCCTCATCTACTGCGGCGAGTGCCAGCACTGTACTGCCGGCAACTACAACTGGTGTGAGTCGGGTGGCTTCATCGGCCTCTCTGGTGACGGCGGCGGGTTCGCCGAGGAGGTGGTCGTCCCGCGGGAGCAGGCTATCCGGCTGCCCGCTGCCATCCCGGTCGAGTACGGTGCACTCGCCGAACCGTTCAGTGTCGGGTTCCACGCCGTCCGGAGAAGCGGCCTCTCTCCTGGCGACTCCGTCGCTGTCTACGGCACCGGCCCGATCGGATTGACCACCATCCAGGCTGCCCGGGTCGCCGGTGCCGAGACGGTCTACGCCGTCGAGCCACAGGACACGCGCCGGGCCCTCGCTGCCTCGGTCGGGGCAGACGAGACCTTGGACCCCACCGAGACGGAGACGGTCGACCACGTCCACGAGCGGACCGGCGGGGGTGTCGACGTCTCCTTCGAGGTTGCTGGTGTCCAGCAGACTGTCCAGGACGCGGTGGCGACGACTGCCGCTGGTGGCCACACCACTGTCATCAGCCAGTTCGAGGACCCCGTCGAAATCGACCCGAACGTCTTCGTCATGGGGGAACGCTCCCTCAACGGGACCCTCGCGTACGAGGGTGGCCCCCGGTCAGACGAGGAGTTTGGCCCCGTCGTCACCATGTTCGAGTCCGGCGCCCTCGACCCGGAACCGCTCATCAGCAGCCGTATCTCTCTCGACAACGTCGTCGAGGACGGCTTCGAGGCACTGCTCGACCCCGACCGCGAAGAGGTGAAGGTCCTCGTCGAGTTGTAACCCACACGCCCTCGGCGGACACCACCTGCCCGGGGAAAGTTTCAACCCGGTATCGCGAGAGGACGGAGTATGGCAGCGACTGGCATTACCGTCGGCGGTGGCGACCGCGATGACCTGTTCGACTACACAACCCTGGCCGAGTCGGAAGGGATCGACTCGGTCTGGGTCGGCGAGTCGTGGGGGCCGGCCTCGGTCCCGGCCATCACGCAACTGCTCGAACGGACCGACAGAATCGACGTCTGTTCGGGGATCTTCAACATCTACAGCCGGACTCCGGGGCTCGTCGCCATGACCGCGAACACGCTCGCGGATATCGGCGACGGTCGCTTTCGCGTCGGTATCGGCGCGAGCGGCCCGGCGGTGATCGAGAACTTCCACGGCGTCGAGTTCGAATCGCCACTCCGGCGGACCCGGGAGTACATCGAGGTCATCCGTGGGTACCTCCGCGGCGACCGCGTCGAGTACGACGGCGAGTTCTTCGACCTGTCCGGGTTCCAGCTCGACATGGACACCTACCACGAGTGCCCGGTCTACGTCGCTGCGATGGGCGAGACGAACCGCCAGCTGTCCGGGGAGTTCGCGGACGGCTGGATGCCATTCATCCTCCCGTCGTCTGGACTTGACGACGCGCTCGAAGCCGTCCACCGCGGCGCATCTCGCGGCGACCGAGACCCCGAATCCATCGATGTAGCGCCGTGGGTCCCGACCTGTATCTCCGAGAGCGACCCCGAGGCGGCACGCCAGCACGCCAGCTCCGTCGTCGGGTTCTACGTCGGCGCGATGGGTACCTACTACGCGAACGCTGTCACCGACTTCGGGTTCGGCGAGGAGGCCGACGCCATCCAGGCGGGCTGGAGCGACGACGGGCCTGCTGGGGCCACCGCCGCAGTCACCGACGAGATGGTCGAGGTGTTCTGTGCTGCCGGGACGCCTGCACAGGCAGCCGAGAGTTTCGAACGCTTCGAGGCGGCCGGCGCTGACTCACCGATTGCGTACCTCCCGGCTCAGAGCGCACCCGACGAGATGCTCCGCGAGACAGTCGAACAGTTATAATCGCCCGCGGGTGGAGTCGCAGTCTGTACCACCTTTTTTGTGGATTGGCGAGGACAGTTCGGCATGGATCTGCTGTCCGTGACTACTGCCGGCCACAGGGCGGGTCGATGGTAGACGTCGGTCCCTCGCTCCTCCGGCTGCTGTTCGCGTTGTTTCTCGTCGTCCTGAACGGCTTCTTCGTCGCCGCGGAGTTTGCGTTTGTCCGGGTCCGGAGCACCTCAGTCGAACAGCTCGTCGAGGAGGGGCGGTCCGGCGCGAAGAGTCTCCAGGACGTGATGGCCGACCTCGACAACTACCTCGCGGCGACCCAGCTCGGGATCACACTCGCCTCGCTGGGGCTCGGGTGGGCCGGCGAACCTGCCATCGCGTCGCTGCTCGAGCCGGTGCTGGAGTCAGTCCTCCCGGCGTCGCTCATCCATCTGGTTGCTATCGTGGTCGGCTTCTCGGTCATCACCTTTCTTCACGTCGTCTTCGGCGAACTCGCCCCAAAGACGTTCGCGATCGCCCAGACCGAGCGGTTCTCGCTGTACCTCGCGCCGCCGATGAAGCTCTGTTACTACCTGTTCTACCCGGGTATCGCCGTCTTCAACGGGGCGGCTAACGCGTTCACCAGCGCCCTCGGTGTGCCGCCAGCCTCCGAATCCGACGAGACACTGGAGGAGCGAGAAATCCGCCGGGTCCTGACGCGCGCCGGCGAGGCGGGCGACGTCGACACCGCGGAGGTGGCAATGATCGACCGCGTGTTCGAACTCGACGACACCAGCGTCCGGGAGGTCATGGCCCCACTGCCGGATGTGGTAAGCGTGCCAACCGATGCGACGCTGGCTGAGCTCCGAGAGACTGTCTTCGAGTCGGGACACACACGCTATCCGGTCGTCGAGGCGGACGACCCGAACCAGGTGGTCGGCTTCGTCGACGTCAAGGACGTACTGCGCGCGAGCGAGAACACGGACACGGAGACGACGACAGCCGGCGACATCGCTCGCGAGATACTCGTTGTCCCGGAAACGACCGCGATCAACGACCTCCTGTTACAGTTCAGGGGGGAACACCAGCAGATGGCCGCGGTGATCGACGAGTGGGGGTCGCTGGAGGGGATCGCGACGGTCGAGGATGTCGTCGAGGCCGTCGTCGGTGACCTCCGCGACGAGTTCGACACCGACGAGCGGGAGCCCTCGGTCCGCCAGCGAAGCGATGGCGGGTTCGACGCCGACGGTAGCGTCCCGTTGTCGGCGGTGAACGACGTGCTCGACCTCACGCTCGACCACGAGGCGGTCGAAACGGTCGGCGGCCTCGTGCTCAGCCGGCTCGACCGCGCGCCGGAACCCGGCGACAGCGTCGACGTACCCGGACACACAATCGAGGTAACGGGTGTCGACGGTACCCGGATCTCGACGGTCCGGATCTACGAACGCGACGGCCAAACTGAACCGTGAACTGGCACTGGCAGATGCGTATCGTGTCCTGACCGGCCGATTCGGAGGGCCAGCGGGAGCCAATCGAACCCGACCGAGGCCGCTCTCTCCGCCGGGTCAGCGGCTCCTCGCTCTCCGGGCCGACCGTCAGTACCCGGGCCTGGGGTTGGACTCTCCATTCAGGTGCTCGGTCTGAGGACTCCGGTTCGGGCTCACGGAGACAGCATTTACGCCTCCCTCCCGCCAGCCGGTGGGAGTCATCGTGATTGTTGTCGTCTGTTCGCGGCGCGTGCCGACCCCGATGCGGGCAATCGCCGGGACATCGGGACAACAGTCACTATCAGGCGTCCCCGGGACTGTCGTCGCCGTTGGTTGCCGCGCCGTCGCCGACCTCCCCGTCCATCTCCTCGATAAGCTCGTCCGGGTCGCGGATGTCACCCCCCGCCGAGCCGTCCTTGACCGCTTTGGCCTGTGCTTCCATCTCCTCGACGTCGACGTTCGCATCCTGGTCGATCTGGCCGAGAATCTCCTCGATGTCGTCCAGCCCGAGCATCTGCCGACTCTCCTCGTCGAAATCCAGGGCTTCGAGGACGTGGCCGTTCTCCTTGGCGTCCGACCCCTGGAGGTGTTTGCCATACCTGCCCACC
>CAZOWU010000114.1:0-7074 GCA_964583735.1 uncultured Halobacteriales archaeon
CCCGGGCGACACCCCCGATTTTCCTATTCCCCCAACCCCTCCCCTCGTCCCGTCACCCGGTTTCCAGCGGGAGCGACCGACGTGAGCGGCCCGTGCCGCGCCGGAACGGCGTCGTCGTGGGCTCACAGAGGAATAAACGAGGAACACGTTTTCGGTGATTCCGGTAGTATAATGTGGTACAACCACTCAGGTAGGGTAGCCATGAACCGATACGCAGACGACGACCGCGACATGCGACTGGACGCCGACTCGTTCGCGCAGGGGTACTTCAAGAACGCCGTCTACCGGCACTGGGACCCACACGAGGATATCCCCCAAGAGCTGCTGGAGCAGGACCGCGAGCGCCTCATCGAGCGCGACCAGACCGAGGCACAGTTCGACGCGTTCCGCCGGACCATCGCGCTCTTCGGCGCCGGCGAGGAGGCCGTCACGGAGGACCTGGCGCCGCTGATGATGGCGCTCGACGACATCAACAAGCAGATGTTCATCTCCTCGCAGATCTACGAGGAGGCCAAACACGCCCAGTTTTTCGACCGCTACTGGCGCGACGTCATCGACCCCGTCGCGGAGGCAAACGGCTTCGAGGTGACCCGACCGACCGACGACCGCTACTTCAACGACGCGTACGTCGAGTTGTTCGACCGGACCGACGAGGCGATGGAGCGGTTGCTGACCGAGGACACCCCCGAGAACCGTGTGGAGGCGTACTGCCACTACCATCTGGCCGTCGAGAGCGTCCTGGCCCAGACCGGCTACTACGGCATCCAGGGGTCGTGGTCGCCGAGCGGGCCCGACATGGAGCCGTTGGGCGAGGAGGTCCACCTCGAGGGGCTGGTCGAGGGGATCACCCGCATCCGCTCCGACGAGGGCCGCCACGTCGGCTTCGGCATGCAGGAGGTCCAGGGTCACGTCGGCCGCGGCGAGGTCGACGGCGCAGTCGTCCGCGACACCCTCGAGGAACTCCTGCCGCTGATCGCAGGCATCGTGGACTACGACGGCGACGACATCGGCGTCGAGAGCCAGACCGACTCCACGCCGCTGATCGAGTACGCCAGCGAGAAACTCGAACGCCGCATCGAGATCATCACCGAGTACGAGGCCGAGATCCCGCCCGTCGGCGACTTAGTCCAGATCGAGGGCGGCCGGGACGTCTCCGCCGACTAACCGAGACCAGCTTGCCGGGAGCCCGGGCCGCGGGCCAGCCGTGAGTTCGGGAGTCACAACACTCACGTCGCGCTCTTCTACCCGCGGAGTGTCTCCCGGACCGCGTCGAGTTGCTCGGGGGCGGCCATGACCGCGAGCCGGTCGCCGGCTCGGACCGTCGTCTTCGGGAGGGGAATGCGCATGTCCTCGTCGGCTCGCCCGTGGGCGTAGACCCGGACATCACTGGGAAGGTCGAGGTCGACGACCCGGCGGCCGACGACTGGCGACTTCTCGGGGATACTGACGCTTGCGAGCGAGAGGCGCTCGGTCAGGTCCGCGATGACGTTGAAATCGCCGCCCATGAGCGCGGTCTTGGCCCCGACCGCGCCCAGCCGCTCGGGGTAGATGATCTCGTCGACGTCACCGGCGTACGTCTCGTAGAGTTCGTCGCTGAGGTCCTCGCCAACCCGGAGAACGGTCCGGCAGCCGTGGCTCGCGGCCACCAGACACGCCGAGTAGTCGGTGTTGACGTCCCCGGTCAGCCCGGCGACTGCGTCGGTATCGTCGAGCCCCGCCTCCGCTAGCACCGCCTCGTCCCTGCCGTCGCCGGTGACCGTGGTGAACCCGTCCTCGCGGGCGTGGTCGGCCCGCGCGGCATCGCGCTCGACGATGACGACCTCGTGGCCCTCCGACCTGAGAGTCCGGGCGGTCCGCCGGCCGACGCGCCCGAACCCGACGATGACGAGTTTCATGTCATGTCATACCATATCGACCGGCAAAAGGGTATCTACCGGGTCGGGCGCGTTCTGGCGCTGCTGTCTCTCAGTTCCCGTTGCCCCGGTCGTCCGGCGGGCTGCCTCCCTCGCCACCGTCGGTCCCGGTACCGTCCGCCTCGTCGCTCTCGGTCTCGTCTTCGTCCGCATCGCTTTCCTCGCCCTCGCGCTCGTCGGAGTCGTCAGGACCCGCACTGTCGTCGGCGCCGTCGCCCTCGTCGTCGACCTCCCTGATGGGCTGGTCGGGGCCGGACTGGCTGATGACCGGCTTGAGGATGTACTTCCCGCTGTTGCCAGCCTCGACAACGGTGATATCGTAGACGAACTGAACCGTTCCGTCGGGTTCGAGCGAAAAGCCGCGGTTGAGCTGGAGTTTCTGGCTCGGCAGCTTCACGTTGACTGACTCGCCGGTGGTGAGCGTGGCGTTGATCGAGTCGACGTGCACGAACACGTTGGTGTACTCACCAGCGGGGGTCTCCGGGGTGCCCACGAGCGTCGCGTTGTCGCCACGCAGCCGGGTCAGGTCGACGGTCCGGGAGTCGACCTCGACGGTCTCCCAGCCGGCCCGCTCCCCGTCCTCCTCGACAGCGTCTTTGGCCCCCTCGGCCTCCGCATCCTCCTCCGCCTCCGCTGCCTCCTCGGTCGCAGTCCCGGGGTTCCCCGTGGTCGCCACCGGGGTGGTGTTCCCGGCAGTTGCAGTCGTGTTCGCGTCGCCCGGAGTGGCCGTCGCGTTCTCGGCGTCCCTGTCGCCTTCGCCACTCTCGGCTCGCTCGAAGCCGACCTGGGTGATAGTGACGTTGAGGTGCTCGAAGTCCTCGATGGCCGCCGGCTGGTCGCTCACGTAGAACTGGACCGTCCCCGTCGCAACAGTCTCGCCGGAACCGTCCGAGCCGCCCACGTCGCTCCCGCCAGCCGTCGTGGCACCGGGAGTCGTCGAGCCGGCACAGCCCGCAAGCGCCAGCATCACAGCCAGCGCCACGGCGAGCAGCGTTCGTCGGTGCATGGCTGGAGGCTTCGAGGGGGGAGGCAAGAGCCTGCTGGCCGCCGGGACAGTGACACAAACCGCTTGTGGCCGCGAGGGCGCGAGCGCGGCCGGAAATCCGACAGTTCTTTCGCCGTCCCCGTCGGAGGGGCGGCCATGCGTGTGACCTTCCTCGGGACCAGCGGGGCTGTCCCCACCGCGGCCCGCTCGACCAGCGCCCTGCTCGTCGAGCGGGAGGGCGACCGCCTGCTCTTTGACTGCGGGGAAGGGACCCAGCGCCAGATGATACGGTTCTCGACGGGCTTTGCCGTGGGCCACATCTTCCTCAGCCACCTGCACGGCGACCACGTCCTCGGCCTGCCGGGGCTGACCCAGACGTTCGATTTCAACGACCGCGAGCGCCCGCTCGCGGTCCACGCCCCTGCCGGTACCCGGAGCCGTGTCGAGCGCCTGCTCGCTCCGACCGGCAACTCCCCTTCGTATCCGGTCCGTGTCAACCAGCTCGAGCCCGGCGACGTCGCGCTCTCGACCGGGGAGTACGAGGTGCGTGCCTTCCGGGTCGACCACCGGACCGACGCCGTCGGCTACGCGCTGGTCGAGGAGGACAGGAACGGGCGCTTCGACCGCGAGAAAGCCGAGGAGGAGCTGGGGATCGAGCCCGGCCCGAAGTACTCGAAACTCCACCGCGGCGAGCCGGTCGAACACGAGGGACAGACCATCGAGCCCGAGGCGGTGGTCGGCCCGCCCCGGCCGGGCCGGCGGCTGGTCTACACCGGCGACACCCAGCCCGTCGAGGAGACGGTGCGGGCTGCCGAGGACGCCGACCTGCTTGTTCACGACGCCACCTTCGCCGAAGACCGGGCGGACCGCGCCAGCGAAACTGCCCACGCGACCGCCCGCGAGGCCGCCGAGGTGGCCAACCGGGCGGGCGCCACGCGGCTCGCGCTCACCCACATCTCCTCGCGGTACGCCGGCCGGAGCGACCGGCTGGAATCGGAGGCACGAGAGGAGTTCGATGGCGAGCGCGCCTTTCTCCCGGACGACGGCGTCCAGGCCGAGGTGCCCTACCCCGACGCCGACCGGGAGTTTACCCTCGAGCGGCTCCCCTAACGGAAAGGGGTTTGCTGCCCCCGGCCGACGGACCAGGCATGCCCCACGGCCTGCACATCGTCGACGTGTTCGCGCGGGAGCGGTACACCGGCAACCAGCTCGCAGTGGTGGAGAGTGGCGGAGAACTGACAGACGAGACCATGCAGAGGGTCGCACAGGAGATGGACTTCTCGGAGACGACGTTCGTCGAGTCCCGGGAGGAGCCATACCGGGTGCGCATCTTCACCCCCGAGGCGGAGGTTCCATTCGCCGGCCACCCGACGCTGGGCACCGCCCACGTGGTCCGCGAGCGAGTCGCCGACGGTCGCCCGGACGAGGTCGTCCTCGACCTGAACGTCGGTGCGGTCCCCGTCGAGGTCCGCGAGCGCGACGGATGGGAGGCGCTGTGGATGACCCAGCAGCCCCCGGAGTTCGGCGAGACACTCGCCCACGACCGGCTCGCGGCGGTACTGGGGCTGTCGGCCGACCGGGTGGACGACGACTGGCCGGTCCAGGTCGTCTCGACGGGACTGCCGACGGTTGTCGTCCCCCTCGCGGACCGCGAGGCGCTGACGGACATCGACCTCGACCGCGGGGCCTACGACGAACTGACGGGCGACCGGGAGGCCAAACTCGTCCACGCGTTCTGTGCGGACCCACGGGAGCCGGACAACGACCTCGCAGTGCGGATGTTCGCGCCGGCCTACGGCGTTCCCGAAGACCCCGCGACCGGGTCGGCCAACGGCTGTCTGGCGGCCTACCTGGCGCGCCACGCCTACTTCGGGAGCGGCGTCGTCGACGCCCGCGTCGAGCAGGGGGACGAGATAGGTCGGCCGTCGCTTCTGTCCCTGGCAGCGACCGACCGCGGCGACGACGTCCACGTCGAGGTGGGCGGGCGCGTGGTCGACGTGGCCCGCGGCGACCTGCTCTGAGCGGTGAGGCAGGGAGTTACACGGGGTGAAACGGCCAAATCCCTTATACTCCGGCACGGGAGATGGTGGAGCATGGGTGTGGTGGCCGGACGCGCGGTCTCCGGGGGGAGCACGTGCGCTGGGAGCAACAGACCAGAGGGATGGGGACACAACAGGGACCTCCGGGAGACGGTCGGAGGGACTGGGGTACTGGCTCCGGACGTGGCTCGTCCCCGGGTCGGTGCGCAGACGCGGGACACGCCGCGTGCGCGGGCTCAGGTGCCGAGCGACGGCAGTCCAGGTGTGAGACGGAGGGGAGCGCACCCGTGACCGACCGCTTCGAGTTCCGGACGCTCCTCGATACCGTCCCCGGCGGCGTGTTCAAACTCGACGCCGAGGGACGGATGGACGAGGTCAACGCGGGGTGGAGCGATATCGTCGGGGCGGACCCCGCTGACCTGGAGGGGCGCCCATTTCTCGACCTCGTCAAGGACGGGACGGTCCCGGAGCAGGTCGTCGACGAGTACCGGGCAATGGTGTCCGACTTCCTCGCAGACGAGGTCGACCGAGAGCGCGGGTGGCTGACCGTCGAGGTGATGCCACGGGACGGGGGAGAGCCCCGCATCTGCGAGGTGTACATCAGGCCGTTGCCACACGACGACGAGTTCCAGGGGTGTGCAGTGGCGGTGCGGGATGTCACCGAGCGGGAACGCCACCGCGGGGACCTAGAGCGACTGGGCGAGCAGACCGAGTTCGCGCTCGCGGCGACGGACGCACTGATCTGGACAGTCGACCCCGAGACCGGCGAACCGGTGTCCTACACCGGTGACGTGGAGGAGGTGTTCGGAGTCGTCCCTGGTGGCGTCGAGACGGCCTCGGACTTCTTCGAGCAGGTCGTCCACCCCGAGGACCGGTCGGCGGTCGGGCGGGCGTGGGCGGAGTTGCTCGAGGGGGACGTCGACGACGTGACCGTCCAGTTCCGGACGGGATTTAGAGAGGGGGTGAAGACGCGGTGGGTCGAGGCCGGTGCACACCGCCACGAGGACGGGGAGGGAGAGTGGCTGGTCGGGCTAGCCACGGACATCACCGCCCAGAAGCGCCGCGAGCAGCGGCTGCGGCGCCAGAACGAGCGTCTCGACGAGTTCGCGAGCGTCGTTTCCCACGACCTGCGGAACCCGCTCAGCGTCGCCCGGATGCGGACGGAACTCGTTGCCGAGGACTGCGACAGCGACCACCTCGAGGCAGTCGAGAACGCACACGAGCGCATGGAGACGTTGATCGAGGACATCCTCACGCTCGCACGGGAGGGCGAGGGCATGCCCGACACCCGGGTGGTCGACATCGGGAAACTCGCCCGGCAGGCCTGGTACACGGTGCAGACGCACAACGCAACGCTGATCACCCCCGGGGAGGCGATTGTCAGCGCGGACCCGACACGGCTTCAGGAGCTGCTGGAGAACCTCGTTGTCAACGCGGTCGAGCACGGCGGCCACGACGTCACCGTCAGAGTCGGAATGCTCGCCGACGGCACCGGGTTCTACGTCGAGGACGACGGGTCGGGGCTCCCCGACGCGGACCCCGGCCAGCTGTTCGAGCCCGGCTACTCCACAGCAAAGGACGGCACCGGCTTCGGGCTCTCGATCGTCCGCGAGGTCGCCGACGCACACGGGTGGACCGTCCGGGCCACCAACGCCGGGAACGGCGGTGCGCGCTTCGAGGTGACCGGCGTCGATGTCGAATAAGCCCGTCGGCAGTCGGTATCGAAGGCCGCGGACTCGGTGTCAGGGCTCCGCGACGTGGACCGGGCCGCGGCGCTCGTGTTCGATGGTCCGGGCGACTGCGGCCGCGAGGTCATCGCCGTACTCCCGTTCCAGGAGATAGAGCGCGAGGTCGAGCCCGGAGGTGACGCCGCCACAGGTCAGCACGTCGCCGGCGTCGACGACCCGGGCCTCGACGACCTCGGTGCCCGTTTCCCGGAGTTCCTCTATCGCGCCGGCGTGGGTAACCCCCGGTCGGTCATCGAGCAGCCCTGCCCGCTCGAGCAGCATCCCGCCGGTGCAGACGCCGGCGACCGTTGTGCCGGCGGCCGCCTGCTCGGCCAGCAGGTCCGGGATGACGCCCCGCTCGGCCTCGGCCCAGGTCCCCGTCTCCGCCCGGTCGTTCCAGCCCCCGCCCG
>CAZOWU010000115.1:0-2738 GCA_964583735.1 uncultured Halobacteriales archaeon
GCCGAGTAACCGGTCGAGCGTTTTAGCGGGCGACCGTGGTCGGCGCTGAGTTGAGCCGAGTAACCGGTCGAACGGCCCACGCAACGCGTTCGACAGGCGACGTTTTTTCGACGATTTCTGTGACAGCGGGTTGTGCTCGGGCCGTCCGTAGAGCGGTCAGGACCACTGCAGGGAAACCCGGCTCCCGGTGTAGACGCCGAAGGTCTCGTCGCCCCGGCCCTGGTTGACCGCCAGTTCGACGTTGCCGTGGCTGCCAACGGTGATGACGCGGTGGCCTTCCTCGACGGCGGCGTAGGTGTGGCGAACGCTCGTCCAGGCGCCGTTTGCCTCGACGTGTTCCCCGAAGTGGCCCGCGAGCACCTCGCCCGGGATGTTCGTGATGACGTTGCCGAAGCCGTCGACGGCCAGCGCCTCACCGACCGCCCCGTCGTCGGTGGTTTCCGGTTCGGGCAGGCGGAGGTCGACGTACTCTCCGGCCGGGTCGACGCCGGTGACGGAGGTGACCGCGTCGACGCCAGTGTCGTGGACGCGTGCGGCCGCGGGCGCGAAAACGTCCCGGCCGTGGAAGGTCGAGCTCGCAGGGTCGGAGAGCCAGTCGCCGGCACCGCCCCCGTAGTCGAGCCGGAAGACCTCGGGAGTGTCTGCGAGCCGGCGGGCAGCCGGGAGGGCGAGACCGTTGTCCGGGGCGACGATGGCGTGCTCGCCGGCCCGGACGACTACCGCGTCGCGGTCGGTCCCGACGCCGGGGTCGACGACGGCCAGATGGACCGACGGCGGGAAGGACGGCAGGACCTCGCGGAGCCAGAAGCCGCTCACCCGTACGTTCTGGCGCGGAAGATCGTGGGCGACGTCGACGAGCCGGGCCTCGGTCCGTTTCGCGATGACGCCTTTCATCGCCGCGGGGTACGGCGAACCGAAATCGGAACTGAGCGTGATCACGCTTTCGCGTACGCCGGTCACCGGCTTGTACGTTTCCGGTTGTCACCCGTCACGTCATACGGTCGTGCGTCATTCGTTTGAAGACCACGAAACAGCAGACGGGTTCCGTGGTCCGAAACGTCGATTCGCCCCGAGACTGCTGAAATTGCGTACGCAGGACCGTATCAGCTGTCACCGCTGCCGTCATCGCTCCCTCCGTTCTCACTCTCTCCGGCGTCGGTCTCGGCGACCTGTCGGAGCCGGCCAACCCCGTCGACTTCCCTGATGGTCTCGATGACGGCCCCGGGAACCCGGTCGCGCCAGGCGTCGCCGGCGACGATCCGCTCTCTGATGTTCGTCCCGCGCAGCCGCCCGCGGTCGATCAGCTGCGGGTCCCGGACCTCGTAGCCCGCCTCCTCGAACAGCCGGATAACGAGGGGGTTGTTCGAGTAGACAACATCGAACGGCGGGCACATGCTCTCGACGTGGCTAACCCAGACCGCGTTACGCTCGATGTCCTCCAGAGGAACGACGTACTGCTGGACGTCGACGCCGGCTAGCACACCGGTTATCATCATCGTCCGTTCGCCGGCAGTGAACGGGTTCCGGATGGTGTGGGAGGCGTCGGCGCTCCCGATCCCAACCACCAGTTCGTCCACCTCGGTCGCCACATCTTCGACCAGCTGCCGGTGGCCGTGGTGAAACGGCTGGAACCGGCCGACTAGGAACCCACGCGTGGTAGCCATGGTGGTGGCGTGGTGCCCACCTCTCATAAACCAAACGGGTCCGGTAACCGGGGGACCGTCTCTCAATTATGCGGCTGCTGTCTGGCGATTAGGAGACTTGTAATACCGGCCAGGGGGAGAAAGTATATCAGTAGACAGCCCCTTTCTTCACCTGTCAGAAACGTTTGTATGAGTAACGATAGAGACACCGAGGAAGCCCCCGGCATGGCCCGGGAGGTCGACGCCGACGAGGCGGTCGAGGAGCCGTCGCCCGAGGACTCCCCAGGACTGGATGACCTAGGAAGCGAGGTAGACGTCGACGAGGAGATGGAATTCGACGAGGAGGCCGCGGAGGAGGACCCGCTGGGCGGACTCCAGGTCAACAGTTCGGACGGGATCGAGGTCCCGGACCGGCTGGTCGACCAGGTCATCGGGCAGGACCACGCCCGCGACATCGTCCTGAAGGCGGCCAAACAGCGCCGCCACGTGATGATGATCGGCTCGCCCGGGACGGGCAAGTCGATGCTCGCGAAGGCGATGAGCCAGCTGCTTCCCAACGAGGAACTTCAGGACGTCCTGGTGTACCACAACCCCGACGACGGCAACGAGCCGAAGGTCCGGACGGTTCCGGCCGGCAAGGGTGAACAGATAGTCGACGCCCACAAGGAGGAGGCCCGCAAGCGCAACCAGATGCGGACCTTCCTGATGTGGATCATCATCGCCATCGTGATCGGTTACTCGCTGATCATCGCCCGGCAGATCCTGCTGGGCGTGCTCGCCGCAGGTGTGATCTATCTTGCCTTCCGCTACGGGTCGCGGGGCAACGATTCGATGATCCCGAACCTGCTGGTCAACAACGCAGACCAGCAGCAGGCCCCCTTCGAGGACGCCACCGGTGCCCACGCCGGCGCGCTGCTGGGCGACGTCCGCCACGACCCATTCCAGTCCGGTGGCATGGAGACGCCCAGCCACGACCGTGTCGAACCGGGCGCCATCCACAAGGCGAACAAGGGTGTCCTGTATATCGACGAGATGAACACTCTGGACATCCGGTCACAGCAGAAACTGATGACGGCAATCCAGGAAGGCGAGTTC
>CAZOWU010000115.1:2748-7025 GCA_964583735.1 uncultured Halobacteriales archaeon
ACGGGCCAGTCCGAGCGCTCCTCGGGCGCGATGGTCCAGACCGAGCCTGTCCCCTGTGACTTCGTAATGGTCGCGGCAGGCAACCTCGACGCCATGGAGAACATGCACCCGGCGCTTCGCTCCCGGATCAAGGGGTACGGCTACGAGGTGTACATGGACGACACCATCGACGACACCCCCGAGATGCGCCGGAAGTACGCCCGCTTCGTGGCACAGGAGGTCGAGAAGGACGGGCGCCTGCCACACTTCACGCGGGAAGCGATCGAGGAGCTCATCCTCGAGGCCCAGCGCCGGTCGGGCCGAAAGGAACACCTCACGCTGAAGCTGCGGGACCTTGGCGGGCTGGTCCGGGTCGCCGGCGACATCGCCCGCGCCGAGGACAAGGAGTTCACCGAGCGCGGCGATGTCCTCCAGGCAAAGAAACGCTCGCGCTCGATCGAGCAACAGCTCGCCGACAACTACATCGAGCGCCGCAAGGACTACGAACTGACCGTCTCGAAGGGCGACGTGGTCGGCCGGGTCAACGGACTGGCCGTGATGGGTGAAGACTCCGGTATCGTCCTGCCTGTGATGGCCGAAGTGACACCGAGCCAGGGCCCCGGCCAGGTCATCGCCACCGGACAGCTCCAGGAGATGGCCGAGGAGGCTGTCCAGAACGTCTCCGCCATCATCAAGAAATTCTCGGACGAGGACATCTCCGAGAAGGACGTCCACATCCAGTTCGTCCAGGTCGGGGAGGGTGGCGTCGACGGTGACTCCGCCTCCATCACTGTCGCCACCGCGGTCATCTCCGCGCTGGAGAGCGTGCCCGTCGAGCAGAACATCGCCATGACCGGCTCGCTGTCGGTGCGCGGCGACGTCCTGCCGGTCGGCGGTGTCACCCACAAGATCGAGGCCGCCGCCAAGTCCGGCCTCGACAAGGTGATCATCCCGAAGGCCAACGAGCAGGACGTGATGATCGAAGAGGAGTACAAGGAGATGGTGGAGATCATCCCGGTCTCCCACATCAGCGAGGTCCTGGAGGTCGCGCTGGCAGGCGAACCCGAGAAGGACTCGCTGGTCTCGCGGCTGAAGTCCATCACCGGACAGGCCCTGGAACACGACGTCGGCCGGGGGTCCAGCAACCCGAGCCCGAACTGACTACCTGCCGTGACCCGGTGGGCCGGCTTCCTCGGTCTTACCGGCGTCGTCCTCACTCTCTTTCTCGGTCTCGCGCGCCTCTCGCAAGGCGCTGTCCGTAACCCCTCACCGGACCCGGAGCTGTCCGACGCGGATCCAGACGAATCCGGTGATACCAGCGACGACAGCGCAAGCAGGACTGCGGACGCGACTACCGACCCAGAACCCGGACCGGAGTCCGGGCTGGACCCGGCCCCGTGCCCGGCGACCGGGGCGGATGAGCACGGGCCGGCCGAGCCACGGGAGGATTCCGACCCGCCCGACCCCTGGGACGACCCGCCCAGTGTCGCCGACGGGACGCCGTCTCTCTCGACGGGCGCACTGCTGGCGAACGTCGCGGTCACGCAGGGACTGTTCGGGGGGATCCTGGCTGCCGGCGCGTTCTATTTCGAGGTTCCGGCGTCGGCACTCGGCCTGGGCGGCGAAGACCGCACGCTCCTGGCTGCCGGCATCGCGCTGGGGGTCGTGCTCTGGGTTGGCAACGAACTGGCTGCGGCGCTCGCGGACGCCGCCGGGGCCGCTTACGACGAGAACCTCCGGGAGATGCTCACCCCCGACTCCGCAGCCGGGTGGGCGGTCCTGTTCGGGCTGGTCCTCCCCGTCGTGGCGCTGGTCGAGGAGTTCATCTTCCGTGCAGCGGTCATCGGCGTGCCAGCGGCGGGCTTTGGCGCGCCGGCCTGGGCGCTCGTCCCTGTCTCCGCGGGCGCGTTCGCGCTCGGACACGGGGCGCAGGGTCGTGTCGGGGTCGCCGTGACCGGCGGACTGGGGTTCGTTCTCGCGGGGGCGTACGCCATTACCGGGAGTCTGCTAGTCGTCGTCGTGGCCCACTATCTGGTGAACGCCATGGAGTTTCTGGTCCACGAACTCCTCGACGTCCCACGGCTGTGGGCGTCCTGACTCCGGGTCCCGCTTACAGTCCCTCGACACGGCGACAGAGCGCGGCAACCTTCGAGGGAGTCGCACCTGAAGCGTTCCGGACGCGGTGGTCACCGATGAGAATGGGTGCGGGGTTGTCCGTCAGGGCCTCGCGGACAGTCCGCAGGTCAGCCTCGTCGCCGTCGTCGAGACCAGCGGTCATCCGAGCGAGTTGCTCGACGGTCACAGCCTCGCCGTAGGGAACCTCCCGGAGGGCCTCGAGCACGCGGCGTTCGTCGGTCGGTAGCGTGAGTGCGACGGTCACGTCCCGGAAGTTGTCGGGCTCGCCGCTCAGGTAGGCGCCGACCCTGTCGAGGAGGTTGTAGTCCGGGCCGGCGTCGTCCTGAGGACGGGCGGGGAAGTCGACGGAGATGACCCGCCCCTGTGCGACCCCGACCTGGATGTGGCCGTCGACTGCGGGAAACTCGCGGGCGAAGATTCCGGCGACGTCGTCCATACCACCCCCCTCGGCGGCAGCGACCTTCATGCTTTCCCGCGCCGGGTACCGTCAGCCGCGCAGGCTGTGGACTGTGGTGGTTTTCGGTCGACGGTCGCCACGAGGAACCCACACCCGCTGGCTGGCTCGGTGGGTTCTCGAGCACAATTGAACACTCGTTGTGCTATTTTCATGTATCTGTACGGTCATAGGGGTTTCTCGCACATAAATCTACGTACTGGGCAGGTCAATCGAAGAGAAAAAACATTCACCAGTACCGTTGGCAATCCAGTTGTCCGAACAGCAAGACTCACCAACCCTCGCTGGCTCGCGCCGTGCGCAAGCCTTATGAACAGCTCTGTCCACTAGTGTTCAATAATGGACTCCGACGAGGGGCTGGCGCCGGCAGTACAGTCGATCCTGGCGACGGCGCGCGCCCGGGGTGGCGCCGAGCGCGTCTCCGTCGACGCCCGGCCGCTGTCTGCCGCGTTCGAGCGTGTCGAACGCGAGGGCCGGGTGCCGCTGGTCGCGGAGGTCAAGCCGACCTCGCCCACGACCGACGGGAAGCGCGATGTCGACCCGGTGGAGACTGCAGAGTCGATGGTCGCAGGCGGGGCCGCAGCGCTCTCTGTCCTGACCGAGCCCGACCACTTTGGTGGAACTCCCGAGGACCTCCGGCGGGTCCGCGAGTCAGTCGACGTCCCCGTGTTGCGCAAGGATTTCCTCCTCCGCGAGGAGCAACTCGACACCGTCGCAGCCGACCTCGTGCTCCTGATCGCCCGGTTCCTGGAGGACCTGGAAGGGATGGTCACGGCGGCCCGCGAGCGTGGCTTCCAGCCGCTCGTCGAGGTCCACACCGAGGCAGAGGCGGAGCGCGCCCTGGAAGCGGGTGCACAGACCGTCGGCGTCAACAACCGCGACCTGGGCAGGCTCGAGGTCGACCTGGGGACGTTCGGGCGGCTCGCGCCGACACTTGCGGGGAGCGCCACGTTGATTGCCGAAAGCGGCATAGGGACCGTCGAAGACGTCCGGCGGATGCGGGAGGCCGGAGCCGACGCGTTGCTGGTCGGCTCGGCACTGATGGACGGTGACCCCCGCACGAACGTGCGCGAACTCGTCACGGCGGAGCGGCAGTGAGAACCTATCATGACACGAATGGAGACACGATGAGCAGTCAAGGCAAATTCGGCGACTACGGCGGACAGTACGTGCCCGAGGTGTTGATGCCGGCCATCGAGGAGCTGGCCGACGCATACGAGCGGTACGCCCTCGACAACGAGGACGGCTTCGTGGACGAGCTCCGGGAGCGGCTCCGTGATTTCGGCGGCCGACCCACGCCGCTCCAGCGCGCGGACCAGCTCTCGGCGCGCTACGGCCGGGAGGTCTACCTCAAACGGGAGGACCTGCTCCACGGGGGAGCGCACAAGCTCAACAACGCGCTCGGGCAGGTGTTGCTGGCGAAGTATATGGGCAAAGAGCGGATCATCGCCGAGACTGGCGCCGGCCAGCACGGCACCGCGACGGCAATGGCCGCTGCCCACCTCGACATGCCCTGCGAAGTGTACATGGGCGAGACCGACATCGCGCGCCAGCGCCCAAACGTGTTCCGGATGCGCACCAACGGCGCCGAGGTAACGCCCGTCACTACGGGACGGGGCACCCTGAAGGAAGCCATCAGCGAGACGATGCGGGACTGGGCGACGACCGTCGAGGACACCCACTACGTCATCGGGAGCGTCGTCGGCCC
>CAZOWU010000116.1:0-7004 GCA_964583735.1 uncultured Halobacteriales archaeon
GAGTCACAGCAATCACTATCAGTTCTCGGCTGCGAGCTGGCGGACGGTCAGCACGGGCATCGGAGCCCGCCGGACGACCGCCTCGGCGACGCTGCCCAGCAGGAAGGCGTGCTCGCCGTGGCGGCCGCGGGTACCGGTCGCGACGAGGTCGGCGTCGATGGACTCGGCGTAGTCGATGACCTCGGTGGCGGGGTCACCCTCGCGGACGACCGTCCTGACGGGGTCGGCGCGGTCGTCGACGAACGAGAGCGCCTCGTCGCCAGCAGTCCGGAGTGCGTCCTCAAGCTCCTCGCGGATGTCGGGTGGTGACTCCGTCACCTCGCCGGCGTCGACGACGTACAGCGCGTGGACGGCCGCGTCGAAGCGGGCCGCGAGGTCGAGCGCGACAGTGACAGCCCGTTCGGCGCTCTCGGAGCCGTCCGTCGCGACGACGACGGTGTCGAACATACCCGGTACAGGGAGGCGGCGGGTCAAAAGTGGTTCGGGGGGACACGCGGGCTGTGGGGTCGCCCCGGCTGCCCCGACCGGGGACTTTTTGCCCTGCCTCCGCGCACAGTCCTGTGTGGACACCGATCTCGTACTCACGCCGGTCGACGGGAGCGAGGACGCCCGCCGGGCGGCCGACTACGCGGTCGCGGTCGCCAGCCGGTACAGCGCGGACCTGCATCTGCTGTTCGTGCTCGACCAGCGGGTCGCTCAGGGGATCCAGGCCGGCGACGTCGAGGCCGAGGCGGTCGCCGAGACCCACCAGGAGTTCCTGTCGGTTGTGTACGACAAGCCCGAGAGCCGGAACGTCGACATCACCACCTCCTCGGCGGCCGGCTTCTCGACGAGCAGTCTCAGCCGGACGCCCGGCAGCGTCGTACTCGACGCCACGGAAGAGCTGGGCGCGGACTTTCTGGTCATCCCACGCGAGACGCCTGAAGACGACGTCGACGTGACAATCGGCAAGGCGGCCCTGTACGTCCTCCAGTACGCCGACCAGCCGGTGCTCTCTGTCTGACCCTGTCAGCTGGTCTCCTCCGCCAGCCGGATCCCCATCTCCAGCTCGAGCCCGCTCTCCTCGGTCGTCTCGAACCCGACGGCGTGGTAGAGCCGGACGGCCGGGTCGTTCCACCGCTCGACGGTTAGCCAGACCCGAGTGATCTCCTCCTGCTGTGCCAGGCCCAGAAGCGTCCGGAGGAGTTCGGTCCCGATACCCGCGGACTGGTACGACTGGAGGACGAAGATCGCGAGTTCGTAGGCCCGGTTGCCGTCCGGGACGAGCATCGCGTGGCCGACGATTTCGTCGTCGACGACCGCGACGACCGTCGGACACCCCGTTCCGGTGACCGCGTCGAGCCAGTCGCGGATGGCTTCCTCGCGGCTCGGCGGGATCCCCTGGGCGCGGTCCTCGGGGTCGAATTCCAGGTACATCTCGACCAGTGCCTCGTAGTCGCCCTCGCCGGCGGTGCGGATGGTGACCGGCCGCTCCTCCCGGTCGACGAACTCCCGGGTCGGGGGCGGGAACTCGCCGGCCGGCTCGTCGGGAAAGGCTGTCATCTGAGCAGGGTCACGGAGCTGCGGGCGTTCAACAGGACAAACTCTGCGGCGTCGCTCAGGCGGACCTTCCCCATCGGGCTCCGGGTCCCCCCAGGGATGACGAGCCTGTCGTAGTCGCCGGTGTCGGCCAGTTCCACCAGCTGACTCCCGGGGTCGCCCTCGATGCGTTCGACACGGGCCTCGAAGCCGAGCTCGCCGAGATGGTCCCGGACCGGCTTCTCGACCCCCGCAGCGTCGCCGTCCGCGCCATCCTCGGCGTAGACGGCGACCGTGAGGTCGTCGCCGGCTTCCCGGGCTCGGCTGACGACGGCCTCCAGGGCGGCCCCGGCGTCATCGCCGGCGCCGACACCCAAGAGCAGTTCCATATCTTCATAGCCGACACCGAGCGGCCAAAAGCTTCCGGTCCCGGCCACTCTTCGGCCGGTCGGACCGGCGACACTCTTTTTCTCGGGGCGTGCGCAACGACTGGCATGGCCGACGACCCGGCGGACGACGACGACCACGACGACGCCGATGAGGCGCTCGAGGCTGCCCCCGACCCTAGCACGGCCGAGACGGCGACGGCAACGGAGGCGGCCGAGACGGACGAGCCAGCCGGAACCGACGAGCCGCCGGAGGCTGACGAGCCCGCGCTTCCCGAGGACGTCCGCACCTACGACCGGTTCACCAAGATCGACGGCAGCACCTACGACCGGGCCAACGACTTCCTGCGCGAGCGCACCTACATCACCGCTCGCGAGTGGGCGATCGCCCGCCTGTGTGCGGATTTCCGGACCGAAACGGGCGTCGAGATGACGAAGATCGGCGAGAACCTCCCCGAGCTCGTCCCCTTCATGACCGACACCTACACGCCACAGGCGGTCAACCAGGCCCGGGCCAGCTTCGAGGAGAAGGTCCGGAAGGCGGGAGCGACCTTCCTCTACGGAGCGATGAGCGACTTCTTCACTGCCGAGGAGCTGGACGACGTGATGTACGAGGCCACCGAGGTGGCGAAGTTCCTGCTCGAGGTCGAGGGGGTGAACCTCACCGTTGAAGCGGAACTGGAGGCCGAGGACCGGATCTCCGACGTGATGCGGGAGGTGCGCGAACACTCCGCGGCCCTGCGCCACGACCAGGTGACCTGCCCGGAGTGTGGCCACCACTTCGAGGCCACGGGAACGGACGCCGGCACGGGCGACGACTGACCCGCGGCTACTGACCGGGTCTGTGGCCACCCTCGCCGGCTCCGGTGGCGCCGTCGGTTCCGGTTCCTGCACCGGCTTCGCCCCCGTCTCCAACCCCGGCCTCGTGACCAACAGAGCTAGCCTCCTCGGCATCCGGCCGCGGCCGCCGGACATTTCTCCCACGGTGCTCGGCAAACGGTTCCCCGGCGCCGCGCTCGTAGACGACCGTCCCACGGACCATCGTCCACTCGGGAAAAATAGCGTCGCGACCCTCGAAGGGCGTCCACTCACACTTCGTGTGCAGGTCCTCTGCACGGACCTCGGTGCTCGTCCCCGGGTCGACCAGCACGAGGTCGGCGTCGTAGCCCTCGGCTATTCGGCCTTTGCCCGCGACCCCGAAGACGTCCGCGGGGTTCGCGGCCGTCAGGTCACGCACGCGCTCGTACTCGATCCGGCTGGCACGGGCCTCCGCGAGCAACAGGGGGAGCGCGGTCTCGACACCCGGGACGCCGCTTGGCGCCTCCCAGATGGTCGCGTCTTTCTCGGCGCGGGTGTGGGGAGCGTGGTCGGTCGCCACCATGTCGACGGTGCCGTCGGCCACCCGGTCGAAGACTCGCTGACGGCGCTTCTCGCGGCGCAGCGGGGGGTTCATCCGCCCGAACGTGCCCAGGTCGTCGAGGTCACCCCGGGAGCGGAACATGTGATGGGGGGTCACCTCGGTGGTCATCCCGGCCTCGCTCGCGGCGTCGATCCCCTCCGGCGTGCTGGCGTGGGCGATGTGGACCGCCGTCTCCCGCTCCCGAGCCACCCGGCAGGCGCGCTCGACGGCAGCAATCTCCGCGTGGGCGGTCCGGTAGGCCGACCAGGCGTCGGCGTCCTCGCGCTCCCGGGCGCTCTCGTTGAACAGCGAGGCGTCCTCGGCGTGGACGGTGACGGGAACCTCCTCCGTGCGGGCCCGGTCGAGGGCCCGTGAGAACAGCGGGGTGTCGACCCCCATGTCACCGGTGGAATCCGCAAGGAAGACCTCCCCGAGCGCGAACAGCGGGCGGTCGAACAGTGTCGAGGGCTCCCAGCTGTCGACGACGCCGCCGTTGATGCCGTAGTCGACGAGAGCGGCGGCGGCGAACTCCGCTTTCCCGTCGAAAGCTGGCCCGTCGACGGTCGGCGGGTCGGTGTTGGGCTGGTCGACGACGGTCGTGACCCCGCCCGCCGCCGCGCTCCTGGTGCCGGTCGCCCAGGTCTCCTTGTGGGGGAAGCCGGGCTGGCGGAGGTGGACGTGGACGTCGACCATGCCGGGGAGGAGTCGCTTTCCGGTGGCGTCCCGACCCTCCTCGCCGTCCGCCGTGTCGAGCGTCCCGGCCCCCGCGACGGCCCTGACCCGCTCGCCGTTGACACGCACGTCACGCCGCCGCCCGTCGGCGAGCGTGGCGTTCCGGATGAGCATACCCTTCTTCCCCCTGCGCCGGGGTTAAATCTTCGCAGACTGCCGCCGGCGCCGCTCCGACTCGGCCCAGACCCGCTCCCTGGTCTCAGATACCTTCGAAGGTATCTTCGGTTATCTTCCCGTGGTCAAAGCCCATCGGCGGGAGGTCGTCGGGACCGACGGTGCGCACGCGGCGGGCCTCCTCGCGGGGTTCGGGCTGGGGGTCCTCGGCGACGGGACGGCAGCGGTAGGCGGCGCTGACTGTCCCACGCTCGTCGCGGCCGGGGTCGTCGTAGAGGCCGACGAAGTCCTCGACCGCGACGGCGAGCCCGACCTCCTCCCGCACTTCGCGGACGCATGCCTCGCGGGCGCGCTCCTCGCGCTCGACGAACCCGCCGGGCAGGACCCAGTGTCCCTCGTAGGGGTCGTGGGTACGCTCCATGACGAGTCCCTTGCCGTCGATGACAACTACGCCGTCGGTCGCGAGCGGTCGCGTCATGGTTGTCTCTCCGTGGACGAGCCACGTAGCCCTGGCGCCAGGCGTCGCTACCGCCAGTCCAGCCCCTCCGGCTCCACCGGCGGCTCCAGCGGGCTCGCCGGCGCATCCGCCTGGATCTCCGGCGTGTTGTACCCCCGCGGCGCCAGGTCATTCGGGCCGTCGGGGTAGAGTACAGCGGCCAGCGCGTGGAGGTGTTGGCGCCCGACGCCGAGTTCGAACTGGCCACCGCCGTACAGCCGGATGTCCCGCTCCAGCGCGTACTCGACGGTGTCGAAAAGCGACTCGACAGTCCCAAACCGCGAGGGTTTGACGTTCAGCCACTCGGGCTCGAACGGACGGTCCGCGACGGACTCGACGCCGGTTATCGGGTAATCCCAGGAGACCCGCTCCTCGTGGCCGTCGAACAGCGGCCGGGTCTCGTCGGTCAGCGCCGGGTCCTCGATGACTGCGTCGGGGAACGTCTCCAGGACGACCTCGTAGCGGTCGGGGTCGGGTTCCGCATCCACGTCGGTCCCCTCGTACAGCCCCTTCAAATCGAGGATGCGGACGGGCGCGAGTTCCGCCACCCGTTCGGCCAGCGCGGGAGTCCACTCGGGTGTCGGGTCGAGTTTGAACGCCAGGTCGCCGTGGACATCGAGCACCTCCTCGATGCGGTCGGTCGTCGGCGGCTCGCCCAGTCGGGTGCTGACGACGAAGCTGACGGGGTCGTACGTCCGCCCGAGCGCGCTCGCCAGCGTCTCGCCGGCCTGCCGGAGCGCCAGGTCCAGCGCCGCACTCTCGAGGGCCCACCGCCGGTAGTGGTCCGAGACCTCGCGTTCTGGCTCCGTCGCGGGAAACAGCTCGACACTGTCGAGCAGTTCGGAGAACGAGTCGAGGGTGTACTCGCCGGCCAGCGGGAACCGGTGGCCCGCGCCGTCGGCTTCGAGGAGCGCCTCGTGGTCGGGGGTGTCGTAGGTCACGTCCTCGCCGTAGCCGGTCGCCGTCGGCCCGTGCAGGGCGACGACGGTCGACACCCGGGTGAAGTCACTGGACGTCTCGCCTTCCAGCCGCGACAGGTCGTAGCCCTCGACGGTGAGTGGGAGGTCCGCAACCCGGTCGTACAGTGTCATCGCCGGCGGTAGGCGGGCGGCGAGCCTAACCGTTGTGTCTGCGGTGGCGACCCGGCCCAGCACTCCCGCGACACCGACGGAGTATCCTCCCGGTGCCCGCGTGACGCTGTGGCGTCGACGCAGATATATCGGACGCGCCCGTAACGCAGACGATGGCCGTCACGCTCGCTGCGGACGTACTCTCGCAGTACTGTCGGTTCTCGCTGTACAACTCACCCTTCGTCGCCCACGACCGCGGCTGTGCGGTCGACCTCTACCCCGGTGACGAGACGACGGCCACGACGACGGCCCTCTCGCCGGTCGCCGGCGAGGTTACCGACACCCGGACCGTCGCCGCCCCCCCGAAGCCGTACGCTGCCGACCACGACCACCTGACGCTTGTCGACACTGGCGACCGCATCGCCCGCATGCTGCACGTCGACCCTTCGGTCGAGGCGGGCGACACCGTCGCTGTCGGCGACCCGCTCGGCGAACTCGTTCGGGCGGGTTTCTTCGCCACCTGGGTCCCCAACCACATCCACCTCGGTTTTCGCGACCACGGCGACGACCGCTATCGGGCCTCCGGCTCGCTCCCGCTGGAACTCGGTGCCGACGTCGACCTCCGGCCCGTCGCCTGGGACGGGACGGGGACAGTCGCGGCCGCCAGCGAGACGTGGGCGCTGCTGGACTCCCCTGCCCACCCCGCGCCCGGCGAAGCCTTCGCGGGCGTCGCTGCCGGCGGTGGTCCCTCCGACGGTACCGCGGTTCTCGACGGCGGCTGCACACACTACGGTGGTGGCGGACTGCTCGGCGGCCCAGCACCCGCGGCCGGGACCGAACAGCCCGGCGACAGCCAGGAACCGGTCGCGCTCGCGGGGACGCCCGTCGGGACTGCCAGTGGACGACACGTCACCTGGCGGGATGTCGAGGTGCGAGCGAACGGCGACCCGGTCACGGGCGTGGCGCTGTTCTGTGGCCGCGACCGCGCGGGCGTGAAGCTCGTCGGGGAGGACGTGGACCTGCCAGTTGGGCAGGACGTGCGGGTGACCGTCGAGCCGGCGGCGTGAGCGGGAACCGGACACCGGAACTGGCCAGGTGAGGGCGAGCCGACTGGCCTCGCCTGCTCCGGGTGACACGCCGACCCGCCCCGCCGTCTACCACCTACTGTTTTCACCTCCGCCCCGGAAGCGGGCTCATGGCACTCGTCGACACGCTCAGAGCGCGCGAGTCGGCCGTCGGCAACTGGCTCTCGCTGCGGGACCCGGCGGTCGCGGAGATCAGCGCCGAAC
>CAZOWU010000117.1:0-6966 GCA_964583735.1 uncultured Halobacteriales archaeon
GTGCGAGCCTGTCCACCGTGACAGAACGGGCAGGCAGGCCGATGGCACGGCCCGTGCGCCCCCGACCGCGAACGGCGGGGGCGAGCCCGACACGGCGTCGGGCGCTGTGCACGGAGATAGCGTCTCCGTCCGGAGGCGTAACCCGCCACACCCCTGGAAAAACAGGGGCTCACGTACCGAGTACGAACCGGAGTACGCCACCGAGGCGGAATCTTGCCACCGTTGGTGTCGGCCCGCCCGACCCCGAGCGCGTGGAAACCTCGGCGTTTACCCCGAGGAGGCTGTCATTCCAAGCGACCTCCCGGGCTTCATCATCGCGCAGGCCGCCATCGCGCTGCGCATCCCGATCTGCTTCAACAACATCATGCTCTCGGGGGTCATCGGCGGGGGGCTGGCCGCGGGCTCCGCTGGCGTCTCCCGGCGGAAGACCGGCGTCACCGTCACCTTCTGGCTGCTCAGGCTGGTGACGTCGGTCGCCATCGGCTACAGCATCCACACCGCGTTCTCGACGGTGCTGGGTGTCCAGTAACCTCACCGGACGACCGTCACGCTGACCGGCACACCGCCGATGACGGCCGTCGCGGCGGTGCCGAGCAGGCGGCGCGCGACCCGCCCCCGCTCGCCGCCGTGACCCCCCATCACGACGTGGTCGACGTCGTGGTTCTCGACGTACTCGAGGATCGTCTCGGCTGGCTTGCCGGTCTCGACGGCCGTCTCGACCGCCTGGTCGGCCGCCTCGGCTCGCACGCTGGCGTCGCCGGCCAGCGGCGACCCGTCCATCGGGACGAGGACGTGCGAGGGAGCCCTGACAGCTGTTGTCGCCACTCGATTTTATCTCCCCCGCGGGACCAGTGGCCCCCTCGTGTCGCTGGTGCCGCCTGTCGCGCCGGTATCACTCGGGCCGGTGCTCTCGGAGTAACTGCTCGCCTCCCGCCCCCATCACCCACAAGAGCCTTTGAGTCACGGGCTCCAACCACTCTCCGATGAGGATCCAGCAGCTCGACGCCCAAACGGTCGAGCGGATCGCGGCCGGCGAGGTGGTCGAGCGGCCTGCGAGTGTCGTCAAAGAACTCGTCGAGAACGCGCTCGATGCCGATGCTTCCCGGGTCGAGGTGGCTGTCGAGGCCGGCGGGACCGAGGGGGTCCGCGTGCGCGACGACGGTGTTGGCATGACCGAGTCGGCGGTCCGGCTGGCAGTCGAGGAACATACCACAAGCAAGATCGGCGACATCGACGACCTCGAGCGCGGTGTCGGGACACTCGGCTTCCGCGGGGAGGCGCTGCACGCCATCGGTGCCGTCTCCCGAATGACCGTCACCACACGCCCACGCGAGCGGAACGCGGGCGGGAGCGAACCCGCACCCGGGCGTACGTCCAGGGACACAGGTGGGGCCGCGGCCGGCGGGACGGCTTCAGACCGCGGCACCGAACTCGTCGTCGAGGGCGGCGAGGTGGCCGCCGTCGAGCCGGCGGGCTGCCCGGTCGGCACGACCGTCGACGTCGAGGACCTCTTCTACAACGTCCCCGCCCGCCGGAAGTACCTCAAACAGCCCGCGACGGAGTTCGGTCACGTCAACAGGGTGGTGACCGGCTACGCACTCGCGAATCCTGACGTGGCCGTCTCGCTGTCCCACGACGACCGGGAGACCTTCGCCACGACCGGCCGGGGGGACCGCCGGGCGGCCGTGATGGCTGTCTACGGCCGCGAGGTGGCGGCGTCGATGGTCCCCGTCCGGACCGAGAGCCAGGCTGAGGCGGGAACCGACGCCGACGCGGACGCTGCTCTCCCCGACGGACCGCTCGAGGAGGTCTCGGGACTCGTCAGCCATCCCGAGACGACGCGGGCCAGCCGGGAGTACCTCTCGACGTTCGTCAACGGCCGGTACGTCACCGCCTCGGCCGTCCGTGACGCCGTCGTCGATGGGTACGACACCCAGCTCGCCGGCAACCGATACCCCTTCGCGGTGCTCTCGCTGTCCGTCGACCCCGCGACCGTAGACGTCAACGTTCACCCCCGAAAACTGGAGGTCCGCTTTGCCGACGAGGCGGGTGTTCGCGAGCAGGTCCGCCACGCAGTCAGGGAGACACTGCTCTCGGAGGGACTGATACGCTCGCGGGCACCCCGGGGGCGCTCCGCACCCGAACAGACCGACGTCCGGCCTGGCGGAAACGGGAGCGAGACCGATACGAACGCTGCTGACGGAGAGGGTGCGGAGGAAGCTGGCGCGAGAAACGAGGACCGTGCGGACGACGCTGACGCGGGGAGGACGGAGCGGCCGGAGTCGACAAACGACCACCACGGGGCGGCCGACGCCCGGGGCCCCTCGAAACCGCCCGCGGACCGCTCTACTGGTGACAGCGGCGGGGACGCAGGGCCCGACGGTGCCGCGGGGCCCGCGGGGACGTCGCACACCGGGGACGTATCCGCCGGTGCCGACCAGAGTACCGGGACGGCGGATGGGGCGAGTGCCGGGGACCGTGGCTCGGACAACGACGCCTCCCGCGACCGGAAATTCCGGCCGACCCACGACCAGCGCCGGCTCGGCGACGCGGGCGGTGGCGGTGACGTGGTCGAGGGGTTCGGTGAGGCCCGGGCGTTCGACCGGCTGCCGCCGATGCGGGTGCTGGGGCAGTTCCGCGAGACCTACGTCGTCGCCGAGACGCCCGAGGGGCTGGTCCTGGTCGACCAGCACGCCGCCGACGAGCGGGTCAACTACGAACACCTCCGGGACACCTTCGCCGAGGGGCCGGAGACGCAGGCGCTGGCCGAGCCGGTCGACCGCGAGGTGACTGCCGCCGAGCGGGCAGCCGCCGAGGCACACGGCGAAGCGCTGGCGCGGCTCGGCTTCCGGGTCGAGACCACAGGCGACCGGACTGTCACGCTCCGGTCGGTGCCCGCCCTGCTCGCAGACGACGGCGCCGACGTCCTCCCGGACCTGTTGGCGGACCTTGCGGGCGGGCGGGACCCGGCGGACACCGTCGAAGCCGTCGCCGACGACTTGCTGGCGGACCTGGCCTGCTACCCCTCGGTGACGGGCAATACCTCGCTGACTGAGGGGTCGGTCGTCGACCTGCTCGAGCACCTCGACGCCTGCGAGAACCCGTACGCGTGCCCGCACGGCCGGCCGGTGGTCGTCGAGTTCGCCGACGACGAACTCGAGGCCCGCTTCGAGCGTGACTATCCCGGGCACGGTGGCTGACACACTCGGTATCGGCGCAAAAAACCGGCCAACAGTATAAGCCGCCGGAGGTCGACCGAGGGGTATGACACTGTTGACGTTCGGAGAGACGCCGCTGCGGTTCGAGCCAGCGGACGGCGGGCAGCTCCACACGGCACGGGAGATGCGCGTGCACGCCGACGGGACCGAAAGCAACGCCGCGGCTGCGGCGGCCGCGATGGGTGGCGAGGGCGTCTGGGTCTCGAAACTTCCCGACACGCCGCTCGGTCGCCGGGTGGTCTCGGAGCTTCGGCACCACGGCATCGAGACCGCCGTCGCCTGGACCGACCAGCGCCGCCAGGGGCTGCGCTTCGACGAAGTGGGCGTTTGGCCCCGTGAGGGGGCGACGCTGCAGGACCGCTCGGGGAGCGCGATGGCGGCCATCGAACCCGACGACCTGCCGATGGACAAGCTCAGGGCTGCCGACGCTGTGTTCACCGGCGCGAGCACGACAGCGCTGTCCGGGAAGGCCGCCGACACCGCCGCGGCCGTCTTCGAGGCGACCCAGGGGACTGCTATCACTGCTGCTGCGGACCTGGGCCTCCAGCCGGGGGTCTGCTCGGCAGCCGACGCCCGCGCGGCGCTGGACCGGCTGTCGGGTGCGCTGGACGTGCTCGTGGCCAACGAGGACGACGCCGCAGCAGTCCTCGACGCCAGCGGCGGGGCACGCGAACTCGTGACGGCGGCGGCCACCGAGTACGACGTGGAGGTGGTGGTCATCACCCGCCCGGAGCACGGCGACCTCGCCATGCACAACACCCCCGGAACGAACATCATCCACGAGCGGGCGGCCGTGGAGACGGAGACGGTCGACCCGGCTGGTGGGCACGCCGCCTTCGTCGGGGCCTTCCTCCAGCGACTGGTCGGCGGGGCCGACGTGGCCGACGCGCTTGACTACGGGGTGGCGGCGGGCGCGCTCGTCCGGACGGTCCCGGGCCCGTACCTGACCGTCGACCGGGCGGAACTCGACCGAGTGGTCGACGAGTCGGTCGACGAACCCTGACGACCGTCGGGCGTTCGCCCGCCGCCATCCGGAAATTCGACGGTAAGCTGTCGATAACGATATAAGAATACGTACCGAAATGCCGGTATGGAACGGTCGCTCGTTCGGGCCGTGGCTCTCGTCGCTCTCGTCGCGGCCGCCGCGCCCGCGGTCACTGGTGGGGCCACAGCACAGGAGCAGACGACCGTCACCGTCACCGTCGTCGACCAGGCTGGCGAGCGGGTCGGCAACGTCGACCTCACGGTCGTCTGGAACGACGGGGAGGGAAGCGAGAACGTGACGACGCGCTCGAACGGGCAGGTGCTCGTCGACGTGCCCGAGGATGCCACCGTCGAGGTGCGCGTCACCGACGACGAGTACCTCCGCAACAGGCCGGCGGTCTTCTTCGGCGCCGACGGCGGCGAACTCGAGGTGGAGGCCTCACTGCCCGGCACCGCACGCGTCACCGTGACCGACAGTGCCGGCCCGGTCGAGGGGGCCACCGCCCGGGTCTCCGGCCAGGGAGTCACCCGCAGCGTCGACACCGGTGCCGACGGCGTCGCCGTGCTCGGCCCCATCGAGCGTGGCAGCTACGGACTCCGGGTCACCGAACCCGGCTACCTGACCAACTCGACGGCCGTCGACCTCACCGGCGAGGTCAACCGGACGGTCACGCTCCGCGAGGCCGACCGGCAACTCTCCATCCGGGTCGTCGACGACCACTTCGACCCGCCGCGGGCGCTTTCGGAGGCGACCGTCGACATCGCGGGGGTAGCCACGCTGACCACCGGGAACAACGGCCAGCGCGGCACGACTGTCGCCGTCAACACCGAGTACGAGGTGACCGTCACCAAGGACGGCTACGAGTCGGTCACGCGGACGGTGTCAGTCGGCGAGTCCGACGAGTCGCTGACCTTCGCGGTCCAGCGCGAGGAGGCGGTCTCGGTCGAGGCGACCTCTACGCGGGTCGTTACCGGCGAGACGACGCGGCTGACCGTTACCGACGAGTACGACCGGCCGGTCGCCGGCGCGACCGTCAGCGTCGACGGCAACGAGGTCGGCCAGACGGACGACCAGGGCGGCTACGACCTGACCATCGACTCGGCTGGCAACCGGACGGTGACGGTCTCCTCTGGCAGTCTCTCGGCCTCTGCCGTCATCGAGGGTGTCGAGCCCGCGGGACAGAGCACGCCGACGGCGACTGACACGCCGACCGACACGCCGACGGCAACCGAGACGGACAGCACTCCCGGCGGCAGCAGCCCCGGCTTCGGCGCCGCGGCGGGGCTGGCTGCACTCGCCGCGCTCGCCGGGCTCGTGCTCGCCCGCGCCCGGGACGCTTAACCCTCGGGGCCGCCGACCGGTATGTGAATGATCGTCGCGGACATCCACGAGGAACACGGTGCGACGCTGGCCGAGCGGGGCGGCCAGCAGGTCGTCGTCGACTACGGGCGCCCGGAGCGAACCCACCAGGCCGTCCGGCGGGGGGTCGGGTTCATCGAACACGCCGTCGACATGGTCGCGGTAACCGGCGAAGACCGCCACGAGTTCGTCGACGACGCGGTCTCGAACCGGGTCCCCGCGGCCGACGGCGAGGGGGTCTACGCCCTCTTGCTCGACCCCCAGGGCGGCATCGAGACGGACATGTACGTCTTCACCGCCGGCGAGCGGCTACTGGTCGTTCTCCCGCCCGGCGTGGGTGATGACCTGGCCGAGGAGTGGCGCTCGAAGACGTTCATCCAAGACGTGGCGGTCGACGTCGTGACCGACGACCTCGGCGTTTTCGGTGTCCACGGCCCACAGGCCACCGAGAAGGTCGCGAGCGTCCTCACCGAAGGGACACCCGAGGCCCCGCTGACCTTCGTCAGGGGGCCGATGGGCGACGCCGGTGTCACCGTCGCCCGGACCGACGCGCCGACCGGCGAGGAGGGCTATCTCGTCGTCTGCGGGGTCGACGACGCCCGTGACGTCTTCGACACGCTCGAAAATCGCGGGCTCAACGCCGTCCCCTTCGGCGAGCGGAGCTGGGAGACGCTCACACTGGAGGCGGGGACGCCGCTGTTCGAATCGGAACTCCGTGAGGAGATCCCCAACGTTCTCGGCATCCGCAACGCGCTGGACTTCGAGAAGGGGTGTTACGTCGGCCAGGAGGTCGTCTCCCGGGTCGAGAACCGCGGCCGGCCCAGTCGCCGACTGGTCGGGCTCGCCCCCGAGGCCGTTCCGGGCGACGGTGCCGCGGTGTTCGCCGGCGACGAGGCCGTCGGCGAGGTGACGCGGGCGGCCGACACGCCGACCTACGGCGGGCCGGCGGCGCTCGCGCTCGTCGACTTCGACGCAGAGCCGGACGCCGTTCGTGTCGACGGCGAGGACGTGCCCGCAGAGCGCGTCGACCTCCCCTTTATCGAGGGCTCGGAGCGGTCGGCCCGGTTGCCGTCGTACTGACCGGCGGGTCTCACCCTCCCGGGGTGAAGACCCCCGTCCCGGCATCCGACACGCTCAGAACCGCAGGTGTGAGGTCGAATCGGGTGGGTCGTCGTCGTCCTCGCGCGGCCCCTCGTGGGCGAGCTCGTAGGCGTCGTCGGTCAGGAACACGTCGCCGCGGTTGACTGTCACCTCGACGCCGAGCAGGGTGGTCCCGGCTGCTGGCCCGTTCTCGCAACCGCCCTCGCAGGCGTCGAAGACGGAGCCGTGTTTCGGACAGATGACGCCGCCGTCGCGGAGGACGGCGCCGATGTCACCACCGCGGTCCAGGCGCTGGTCCTCGTG
>CAZOWU010000118.1:0-6959 GCA_964583735.1 uncultured Halobacteriales archaeon
CCGCCGTCCCCCACCGACGGGCGACAGGCCGTCACCGGCTTTTACTCCCGTCTCGGTCCAGACCGGTCGACAGCGCGTGAACTGTCGACTCCACTTAGCACTGGCAACCGTTTGTGACCGTCCGTTGCGCGTGGACGATCGTGATAGTCTATATGTTGTCTTCGTTCGAGCAAGTATGGATGAATACCCAAAGTTATTTGTAATCAGTGCCGTTCCATACTGGTATGCCAGCAAAAAGTGAAATATCGCCGGTCCAGTCACACACCGAGTACGCGCGTACCAGGTCTCGGTGTCCGGGGTGTGGCAACCGCGTTCCCGTCGAGGCTGGTCGTGCCGGCAAACGGCTGTGTGTCGACTGCACGGGGTCGTCGACCTGATGGACGCGATATACGACCTGCCGTCGGAGACGCTGACCGAGACGCCGGAGTTCGAACTCGAGTGTCTCTACGACGACGCGGCCGACCCGGCGGAGCTGACAGTTTTCACGCCGGAGAACCAGCGGCTCACGACGGAGTGGGTCACGACGGACGTCTCGACTGCGGTCCCGCTCGAAGAAGTCCGGTAGGCCCGAGGCGGCCCCACCGGCTCCCCGGACCGTTCTCGCACTCGGCTGTCGCCGAGACACCCGAGCCCCGGCTTCAGTTCCGGTGCTGGATGTCTGCGCGCACTGTCTCCCCGGGAGCGACTGTCGACCCGACGTCGACCGTGACGTCGTCGTGGCCGTGCGTCACCCGGCACCGCCGCGCGATGGTCGCGAGCGCGAGTTTCAGTTCCATGCGCGCAAACCGCATCCCGATGCAGTGGCGGGGCCCGCCCCCGAACGGGAAGTAGGCGTACTCCGGCCGGTCGCCCGGCGGCTCGTCGACCCCGTCCCACCGGGCCGGGTCGAACTGGAGCGGGTCGTTCCACCACCGGTCGTCGGTGTGGACGTGAAACTGTGGGAGGACGACGAAACTGTCCGCAGGCACGCGGTATCCGCCGACAGCGACGTCCTCGTCGGCTTCCCGGAAGATTGCGGCTGCCGGTGGGTACCGCCGGAACGTCTCCCTGAGCACCTGCTCCGTGTACTCCAGCTCCGGGAGGTCCGAAACCGTCGCGTGTGGTCCCGTCACGACGTCGTCGACCTCCTCGCGGAGCCGCTTAGCGATTTCGGGCTTGCGCCCGAGTTCGTAGAGCGCCCACGTCAGGGCGGTAGCGCTGGTCTCGTGCCCGGCGAACAGGAAGGTCATGAGCTGGCTTCGGATCTCGCTCTCGGTGGGACCGCTCCCTTCGCCCGTTGTCGCCGTGACCAGCAGCGACAGGAGGTCGTCGCCGTCCGGGCCGTCACGCCGTTCCGCGAGCAGGTCGTCGACGACGCGTTCGAGTCGAGTGACCCCGCGCCGGTACCGCCGGTTCCCAGGTGTCGGGAGCCACTTCGGCAGGTCCAGCGAGGCCGGGCTCTGGCTGCTGCGCTCGCGGATCGCCTCGGCGCCGGCCCGCACCGCCTGCCGGTGGTCGTCGGTGTTGACGCCGAACAGCGTCTTCCCGAGCACCCGCAGCGTGTACCTCGAGGTCGCCTCCGACAGGTCGACACTCTCTGCCGCCGCCCACTCGTCTGCCGCGGCAGCGGCGTAACTGCTCATCGTCTCGGCGTAGGTCTCGATGCGCTCGCGGTAGAACATCGGCTGTAGCCGCGACCGCTGGGCCTGCCACTGCTCACCGTCGGTCAACAGCAACCCCTCGGAGAGGACGTCGACCCCGCCCGCGTCGTCGGGCTTCCGGAACTGTTCGAACTGCTCGACGAGGACCTGTTTGATCCCCTCGGGGTGGAGCACGGCCACCATGTTGTAGCTCCCCATCGAGAACCGCACCACGTCACCGTACTCTGCGACGTCGTCGTAGAACGCGTACGGGTCGCGGGCGAAGGTCACCGCGCTCCCGAGGACCGGAAGCCCGCTCCGCTTGGGGGGCAGTGGCGGCTGGCTCTCCTGTCCTTGCTGGCTCTGCTGGCTCATACCTCACGGTTGGCGGCCGTGGCCCGTCAGCGTTGACACGGCTATACGAGCCAGTTTAAGTGCCGCCGGCCGCACAGCCTGGTATGCGGTCTCTGCGTGTCAGACTCGAGTTCTCCCCGCAGACTCGTCACCCGATGCACGACTTTCTCGTGACACACCCGGAGATGGGCCGCGAGGAACTCTGGACGTGGCGGTTCGTCGGCGAGCGGCCGGCGGTGCTGTTCCGCGTCGTTGGTCCCCTCGAGCCCTACCGCGAGCGGATGCGGAACGTCGAGTCGGTCGCCGACTTCACGCTGACACCGGTGGAGAACGGCTGCTTCTGGGCGTTCGTGCACGCGGAGCCGACCAGCGAGGAGTGGGACTGGATTCTCGCCTTCGCCCGCGAGTCGGTCGTCGTCGTCCCGCCGGTCGTCTACACCGACACTGGCGCCGCGGTCTTCGAGGTGCTCGGTGACCCCGACGACCTCCGCGCGCTGCTTCTCGGCCTCCCCGATGGCGTCGACGCAACCGTCGAGCGCCTCGGTGGGTACGACCGGCGTCGCAGCCCGGAGACGGCGTTGACCGAGCGCCAGCGCGATGTCGTCGCCACCGCTGTCGACCTCGGCTACTACGATGTCCCCCGGGAAGCGACGCTGGAGGAGGTGGCCGACGACCTCGATATCGCCGGCTCGACGGTCTCCACCCACCTCCGGAAGGCCGAAGCGGCTGTGATGGGCACCGTCGTCTCCTCACGGCCGTGAGCGAGTCAGCCGCCCCCGATGAGCCCGGTGATGCCGACCGCTTCGGCGACGACCCACGCGAGAAAGAGGCCGTACGCGGCCAGCAGCGCCACCGCCTCCGCGGTGGTGACCGCCAGATCCGTCCGCAGGAAGGTAAAGAGGAGCACCGTCGCGAGAGTGAGCACGCCGAACATCGGCACGGCCACCGCGAAATCCACGGTCACGGTGCCGACGATCAACACGCCCACCGGGATGACCACCAGGAGGTCGAACGTGTTCGAGCCGAGGACGTTCCCCAGACTCGTGACGCTACTGTCGGCTCTGGCCGACCGGACACTTACCAGGGTGTCCGGGAGGCTCGTCGCCGCTGCGATGAGCGTGACGCCGGCCAGAAACTCCGGGACGCCGAAGGTGGCGCCAAGCGACTCGACGCTCCCGACGAGCTGTTCGACGGCCACGAGGATGACGAGCAGGCCGACAGCGAGTTTCACCCACTCGCGGCCGACGGCCACCCCCGTGACCGCCTCGGCGTCGTGGTCGCTGACGTCCTGCCACTGGATGAACAGGTACAGCCCGTACAGGAACAGGGGCAGCAGCGCGAGCGGACGAGTGATCTGGCCGACGAGCGGAGCACGGTCGGGTGCCGGGAGGTAGATGACTGCCAGCGCGAAGGTCAACACGAGCGCGGCGACGGCGATCATGTAGAACTGGGCCTCCTTGTAGACGAGCGTCCGGTTCGTGTCCAGGTCACCTCTGGCGGCGAGTCCGGAGAGTGCCGGGATCACGAGGATGTTGAAGATCGCGGAGCCGACGACCGCGCCGACGCCCATGTCGAAGATGCCGGCGAGGGCGGTGAAGACGACGCTCGCGAGTTCGGGGGTACTCGACCCGACGGCGACGACGACCGAGCCCTGCACGACCGCCGGCAGCCCGTAGTGCGCGGCGAGTTGCTCGGCGGATTCCTCGAGCCACCCGCTCCCGAGCCAGATGAACCCGGCCGTGACGACGATGACGGCCACGTCGACGACCGGCGCGTTCGGCAGGAGCCCACCGAGTGCCATCGTCCGGGTTGACGGGGGCGGGGCGTGTAACTGCTTCTATAGTCAGTTAAGCTACCGTACAGTAACTCGCTGCCGGTCCGGTCGGCAGTCGTGGTTCGCGCCCGGCCCTCGAGCGTCTGTGGCCGCTCCGACCGCCGCGGCGAGGTCCGGCAGGAGACGCTCGGAGACGTCGTCGACGTAGCCGACTGCTTCGAGCACCGACCACCACGACATCGAGACGCCGCTGCCGCCGTGCCCGTAGTTGTGGACGACGTTGCCATCCTTCCCGAGCCGGGTCCCGTTTTCCCGGTACGGGCGGAACCCGTGGGTGCTGACCTCGTCCCTGTTTACCCCCACATACTCACTCATAATGTCCCTGTTGACCGTGTACAGACGCTCGGGAATGGTCTCACCGTCGCTGGTCGTGGGCTCCTCGGGCGAGTCATCCGTCCACTGGCCGTCCACGGTATCACCCATCAGGTGTGCCCCGCCAAAGAGGACGGTCCCGTTTCTGGGGTACATGCACGCGTCGTGGGTGTAGTCACTCGGTGCGTATAGGAAAACGGCAGCGGTTCCTGCCCGTCGTAGGGGACCTGGAGCATGTGGCCTTTGACCGCCTTCATCGACTCGTCACCGAACAGCTCCCGACTCCCGTACCCTGCACAGTTGAAGACTGTCTGCCCTTCGAGGGCAGTCAGACCCTCGGGTGTGACCGTCCGTCGCTCTATCTCACCGCCCAACGCGAGGTACGCGTCGTGTAACTGTGGAATGTACTCCAGCATCTCGAGCATCTCGACGAAGGACTCGTTGCAGACGCAGCCGCATCGTCTGGACAGACCGTCCGAACGTCCGGCCCGTCGATAAGCCGTGGACACCGCCGCCGATAATCGTACCGTTCATCCAATGCACTGCGGACTCTCGGTGCTAAACGTTGCGCTTGCCGCGATATTTTGCCTGACCGCTCCTGGCAAAAACACAATCACTCGTCCTCCGTTGGCCGTCACCGGGTGACCTACGCAACCCGGTGGGTTGGCTGTCAGAGGCGGCTCCGTGGGGCCGCCGTTACCCCCAAACTGGCCTCATAGTGATTACTGTCGTCTGTTCGCGGCGCTTGCCGACCCCGATGCGGGCAATCGCCGGGACATCGGGACAACAATCACTGTCAAGCCACCTGTGCGTCCTCCCAGCCTTCGGTGTGGACACGGTCGGATGGAACAGCGAGTTCGTCCAACTTGTCCTTTGCAGCCACAACCGCCGCCGGAACCCCACACGCGTAGTAGTCCGCGTCGTCTCCGACGGTCTCAACGACGTCTGGCAGTTGCTCCTGGATGTATCCGGTGTGCCCCTCCCAGTCCTCACGGGACAGTGAGAACCGCGTCTCGACCGGGTGAACGAGCTCGTATTGCTCCAGCAACGGCTTGTAGAGCAGTTGCTCCGCTGTCTTTTCACCGAACATGAACACGGCCTGTTGCCCGCCTCCTGTGAGGTACGCCTGTAACAGGCCGATTAGCGGAGTAATGCCGGTACCGGTGCCGATGAACACCGCCGGTCGGTCCGTCCGCTGAAGCGTGAGACTGCCGGTCAAGCTCGGCTTCACCTGCACAGTATCCCCGACCGTCCGCGCGTCCATGTAGTCACCCACACCGTCGGTCCCGTACGCACGGAGCATGAGGCCGACCCGTGAGCCATCAACCGCGAAGACACTGTACGGCTTTACATCGGACCCAGTCTGGAGTGCAGTATGCTGCCCAGCCTCGCCGGTAAACTCGCCTCGATTCAACTCTACGATATATTGTTTACAGTCCGGGCTAATCTCGGTAATGCCGGTAATCGTCGCTTCACTGAAAGCCATTGTATATACTATTACGGGCTTGAGACGGGTAAACCATCCGCTGGCGAATTTCGGGTCTCAGCCCGACACCTGTCTCCGGCTAACGCCGAACCTATTGAAAAATTTAGATACCGACGCTCGCCGAGTCGGTCGAGGCGGGTGGTGGCCGCCTGCCGGTACGTCCGGTCGAGGTCGGCCCGCAGGTCGGTAACCCTGTCAGCAACCGTCTCACGGTCGGGTACGACGGCCGCGTCGGCCTCGGTGGGTGTGATAGCGGTGGCGTCTGCCACCTGGTACACCAGCGGCTCGTCGTCACGGTGGCCGACGGCCGCGACGACCGGCGTGTCCGCGGTAAAGACGGCCTCGGCGACGGCCTCGGTGTCGAAGGCGGCCAGGTCGGTCTCACTACCCCCACCGCGGCCCAGGACAATCACGTCGACCTCGGTCTGTCGGTCGAGTGTCCGGATGGCGTTGGCGAGTGACGTCGGGGCCCGCTCCCCCTGGACCCGGGCGTCCTGGACGAGGATGTCGACACCGAAATAGCGGCTGTGGACCGCCTCCTGAATGTCGTCTCGGGGGTCGCCGTCGGCCGAGGTGACCAGACCCAGGCAACGCACCTCCTGCAGCCCCTCTGTGTCCTCGATGACGGCACTGACTGCTCTGTTGAGGTCGGCGACTGTGAGTACGTCCCCGGGGCGGTCGGTGTCGGCGACATCGTCAGCCTGCCCCATACCTGTCCTGGGGTCGGGGCGGGTATAGGCGTTGGCTTCGGACACCCTCACACTACAGCGGACGTCGGGTCGGCACTGCTCGATCCTCGGTATGTCCGCGTGGACTGCCAGTGAGCCTCTCATAGTAATGTTGTACCGATGTCCCGGCGATTGCCCGCATCGGGGTCGGCAAGCGCCGGGAACAGCCGACAATACTCACTATCAGTGGACCATATCGAGTACGAAAATCGAGAGAAACCCGATGAAGAACAGACTCGTCGACACGGGGGTCTCCGGGACCTTCTGTGCTTTGACCAGCAGTTCCTCGGTGACGAGATACAGCAGTGCCGCGGACCCGAACGAGAGGATGACGGCGATAGGTGCCCCGCTCACCCCCTCTAGCACCAACACGCCGACGACAACGCCGGTCGTCAGCAACAGCCCGAACACCGCCGGGACGGCGAGTTTCCTGCCCGTCCCGACACCGGACGGCAGCGCAACAACGCCAGCGACACCGAGAAAGAGCACCTCGATGGCCAGTGCCACGGCGATGATGATACCTGTCGAGGCTTCGGTGAGAAAGGTGACGCCGATGAGCACCCCGTCGATAAGCATATCGATACTGACGGTAATGAGGAGTCCGGCCGCGCCCGCGAAACTCCCGC
>CAZOWU010000119.1:0-6928 GCA_964583735.1 uncultured Halobacteriales archaeon
AACCGGTGGGGTAGTTGTCAGCCCGGAAACCGGTGGGGTAGTTGGCGACAGCCGAGTGGGCGACCGCGGACCGCTCACCGCGGGTGGGGTTGGCCCTACGACCGGTCAGGGGGGGATCTAATGCGGAGTCTGGTGTCGACGGGTATCCAGATACTCGACAGGCGGTTGGGTGGCGGGATCCCACGGGGAGATACCGTACTGTTCACCGCCCCGCCGGCAAGCCAGGCCGAACTGGTGCTGGCGCGGCTCGCGCGGGCGAATAGCACCCTCTATCTCACGACCGGGCGGCCGGAGTCGTCCGTGCAGACGACAGTCGAGCAGGGCCGGGCTACCGGGAATAGCGTCTCGGTCGTCGAGGTCAGGGAGCAGCCACTCGAGACGGCGTCGGCCATCCTCCGGAGTGGCGACCTGCCGGAGTTAGTCATCGTCGACAGGATCGGTGACCTCGAGGACTGCGACGAGGAGCTGTTTCAGGACCTGTTGTGGACACTGGCCGGGCGAGAAGAGACGGCGGTCGTGTTCTACGGCCTCAGTGGGACCGGGACCACGAGCCAGCGCGACCGGACGGCCTATGTGGCCGACATGGTGTTGGATCTCGAGCTGGCATCCGAGGATGAAGGGGTCGAGAACCGGCTGTACGTCCCGAAGTTCCGGGGTGGGGCCGCACTGGACGAGCCGGTCAAGCTCGAACTGACAGGACGAGTCTTCGTCGACACGAGCCGTGAGATCGCGTGAATCGCCACCCGCCACGGCGGGCGGACTCCGGACAGACGCTGGGCGTCCGGTCGCCTCCGGACCAGAAGCGACTGCCACCGGGTCGCCAGCCACGCCAGCCCCGACCGGAGGCCAGCTAAGCGTGAGCAGTGAGCACTGTCAGGCCGGCGAGGGTGAACGGCAGGGCGGGCGCGACAGGGGGGAGTTGGGGGTCGAACGTCGGCGTGTCCCCGGCGTCGGCCTCGGCGCCAGTGGCGGTCATTCGGGGGTGGAACAATGGACCGGCTGAGGTCGCTTGGCATCGTGGGCATCGCGATGCTGCTTCTCCTCACGACGGGGGCTGGCGGCGTCGCCACGATATCCGCCGAACAGTCGGCCGGACTGGCTGTCCCTGCGGAGAGCGAGACACGCCTCGGCGCCGAAGCCACCGACCCGACGCTCGGTCCCGGCATTCACGAATCCGTGCCGGTCCTGCAGCTCACAAATCGGTTCGAGCAGCCCGTGGCTGTCGACGTCACGGTCGAGGGTGACGGGCCGAGCCCGCCGGTCGTGCGGGGCCACGACGCCCCCGACCGACTCGGTGTAGGGGAACGAGGCACCGTGACGGTCGCTATCGACTGTTACGCCTCGCCCGGTGGCAGTACCGAGACGTGGACCGTCGAGGTCAGCGCGACGGGCGACGGAACCGGCGCGGACACGACTCGGTCGGTCGCTGTCACCTGCTCCGGCGAGGAGTGAACACGGGCCGGACACCGGTCACAGCTCCTGTGCGGCTGCGACCGCCTCGTCGACCCCGGGCGCCTCGAAGGCCCCCCGGCCGACGTAGGCATTCGTTCCGGCACAGTACAGGTCACGAGCGACGCCGATGACGTGGTTCTCCAGCCGGTCGGGCTCGCGGTCGCACAGCCCCTTCCAGTCGGCGAGCCCGCGCTCCTCGGCCTCTCGTTTGGCCTCGCTGACCGCCTCGACCCACGCCGGCTGCGTCCGCTTGTGGTACTGCCGGAGCACCTCCTTGGAGACCTGCTGACCGTCGTAGGAAAACCGGTTCTCGTCGAAAGTGCCGACGACGTCCGCGACCAGCAGGTCGCCGTCGTCGTAGACACACTCGATCTTCCCGTCCTGGTGGACGAATCCCGCTTCAGCCGCGCGCTCGGTGACCACACGGTTGACCTCGCGGGCCAGTGCCTCCAGTTCCGCCAGGTCGGCCGCGCCCGCCATCCGGGCAGCCATCACGGGGTCGAGATACCGGTCCTGTTCCTCGTACTTCGTGGAGAACTCCACGACCGCCTCGGGCAGGTCCACCGCCTCGTCGGGCCACGTCCCGCGTTCGAGACCGTGGTCACTCGGGTCCGCACGCGAGCGCAGCGACGACCCCACGCCCACGCGGTTCCGGAAGACGACCTCGAGGGGGACGACGTAGTTCGACCCCGCGGCGTCGTGGTAGGCGTCGTAGTCGTAGCCCGCGTGCTCGTCGAACGGGAGGGCCGGCACCTGCGCCAGGTCGATTGCCATCTCCCGTGGCGCGACACCGCGGTCGAGTACCGTGTCGATGTCGGCGACCTCGCCACCGTCGCCATTGTCGCTATCGTCGCTATCGTCGCTATTGTCGCCCCCGGCGACGACCCCCCGGTAGTGGGTCGGAATCCCCGCCTCCTCCAGCAACTCGAAGTTGAATGCGCCCATCGTGCACAGCGCGGCGCCCTTGTCGGGGACCTCGTCGGGCATCTTCCCCCAGTCGAAGACACTGTAGTCGTCGGTGAACCGGAAGCTCCCGCGACCGAGGGTGTCGGCGGTGGCGGGCTCCTCGACGCGAAAGTCTTTGACGCTGGTCATACTCCCAGGTCGTCTGTCCGAACAAGAAGCGTTCCGGTCTCGGCAGTCGATACGTCCGGCGCGAGTGCACCGACCGCCACGGCGTCGACGTCGTGGATCACGGCGCGAAGAAATCAAGCAGCCGGTCGGTCACCGCCCGCGCGGACTCCACGTGAGCGAGGTGGCGACCCTCGACGGGGACGAACTCCCCGCGGGGCAGTCCCTCGGCGAGCGCCCGACTGTCCGCCTCGGAGACGACCGGGTCCTCGACGCCCCGGAAGACCAGCGCCGGTTCGGTCACCTCGTACAGCGGGACGCCCGCAAAGTCGAGCCACGCCGCGGCCTGCGCCTCGAAGGCCGCCGCTCCGGCGTCGTCGTCGGCCCGCCACTCGCAGACCCGGTCGACGGCCTCTGGGTTTGCCTCCTGAAAGGCCGGCGAGAGCGCCCCCGAGAGCGACGCCCGGCACGCGTCGTCGTCGCCGGGCGGGGCGTGCAGACCGCGGAGTGCCGCGTCGTCGACGACCCCGCCAGTCGGACCAGTCCCGAACAGCACGAGGCTGCGTGCGCGGCCGTGTTCGTGGGCGTGTGCCAGTGCGACCGCCCCGCCGAGTCCCGCGCCGACGAGGTGGGCGGCGTCGACGCCCGCCTCCACGAGCACTGCCTCCAGGTCCGCGGCCAGCGTCGCCACGTCGTAGGGGCCGTCCGGAGTGGCCGACCGACCGGTACCGCGGTGGTCGTAGACCAGCGTCTCGCGGGGGCCGGCCAGCCGGTCCTGAAAGCTCCACTGCCAGGCCCCGTAGCCGGCGTCGCCGACGAAGACCACTGTCCCGTCGTCCTGCCGCCCCTCGCCCCGGCGTTCGTAGTAGAGTTCGACGGCGTCGCGGACTGTTCGCGGCATTCAGGGGTTCAGCTTCCGTTTGAGAATGTCCGGGGCGTCCTCGAGTGTCGCTGCCAGCGCGTCAGCGTCGGGGCCACCACCCTGGGCGAAGTCGGGCGGGCCGCCGCCGCCACCGCCGACCCGGCCGGCGAGTTCACCCACGACGTCGCCGGCGTCGACCCCGACCCCGTCGGGCACGGCGACGACGAACTTTGCACCGCCGGACTCGCCATCCTCGTCCGACGAGCCCCCGCTCGCGTCGCTCGCGGGGACACCGCCGGGCGCCGACCCGAGCACCGCGATCTTCCCCTCCTCGACCAGGGCGTTGGCGGTCGCGCGGAGTTCGTCCATGTCGCCGTCGAGCCGCTGGACGACGGCCGTCGTGTCGCCGACAGCGACTTCCTCGCCGGCGCCGCCACCGCTCGCGCGGGCGTCCGCGAGGTCCTGCTTCAGGGCCTCGATGCGCTTGCCCCGCGCTTTCCACTCCTCGAAGAAGCGACGGGCGGTCTCGGGCACCGCCGCCGGGCTGACATCGAACACCTCGGCGGCCTCGTAGAGGGCCTCTTCGGTCTCCTGAGTGGCCGCGACCGCGGCCTCGGCGGCGGCGTACGTCAGCCGGACTACCCCGTCCTGAACGCGCTCGGTGCCGAGTAGCGTGATCGTGCCGATGTCGCCGGTCCGGGAGACGTGGGTGCCACCACAGGCCTGAGTGTCGGCGTCGACGGAGATGAGCCGGACTTCCTCGCCGGCCGGGATCCCACCCTGGTAGATGTCGAAGCCGTACTGCTTTTCGGCCTCGTTGCGCTCGAGCCACTCCTGGGTGACCGACGTGTTCTCCCGGACGACCTCGTTCGCCACCTGCTCGATGGCCTCGACCTCCTCGCGGGTGACCGACCGGTAGTGTTCGACGTCCAGCCGGGCGCTGTCGGTGTGTTTCTGCGCGCCAGCCTGCCGGATGTGCTCGCCGAGGACCTGCCGGGCGGCGTGGCCGACAATGTGGGTTGCGGTGTGGTGTTGCATCAGCCGGCGGCGCCGGTCGCCGTCGACCTGTCCGCGGACGAACTCCCCCTTCCCGGGGTCGCCGTCACACCGGTGGAGGATGACTCCGTTCTCGGTCTGCACGTCGGTCACGTCGACGGTCGCGTCGCCGTCCTGGGTAGCGAGGGTGCCGCGGTCGGCGGGCTGGCCACCGCCCTCCGGGTAGAACATCGTCTGGTCCAGAACGACGTCGTACACCGTCTCCCCGTCCCCGCTCTCGCTGTCACCGTCGCTCCCGTCGCCCCCGACCTGGCGCTCGAAGACATCGAGCACCACCGCCTCACAGGAGGTGCGCTCCTGGTCCTCGTAGTAGAGCTGTTCGGTTTCGGGGAGGGCGGAGACGTCGACCTCCTCGTCGGCCCCGTCCTGGTCGTCAGCCTCCCCGTCGCCGTGGCGGCCGGCCACCTGCGAGTAGAAGTCGTCGGGGACGTCCACCGCGACGCCGTGGTCGGCGGCGATCTCCGCGACCATCTCCGGCTGGATACCGTGGGAGTCGTACAGCTCGATGAGCTCCTCGACGGGGATCTCGCCACCCTGGCGGGCGTACTCCTCGGCGAGGCTCTCGACGCGCCTGGTCCCCCGTTCGAGGGTCTCGCGGTACTTCTCGAGTTCCGTCCGGACGACGTCCCGGACCGTGTCGCGGTTCTCGTAGCCCAGCCGCTCGGCCTGCATGTCCACCAGCTCGTCCAGCGGGGCGTCCACGCCGACCGTGTCGGCCAGCCGTTTGGTGCGGCGGATCACCATCCGTGCGAGGTAGCCCGTCCCGACGTTCGAGGGGACGATCCCGTCGCCCAGCATGTACGCGAGCGTCCGGGAGTGGTCAGCGATGGCGTACACCTGCTCCAGGGGCTCGACGAGGTCGCGCAGCCGGTCGACGTCCACGCCGAGTTCGTCGGCGATCTCCCCGCGGGCCGCCTCCACGTCGTCCACGTCGTCGATGTCGAGTTGCCCCGACAGGCGGGCAGCATCGTTGACCAGCGCTTCCGCCTCCGCGGAGTACTCGACCCCGGCGTTCGCCCGGAGGAACTCGAGCATCTCGGGGTAGACGGCCTCGTAGACGGTGGGCGTGCCCTGGCTCATCCAGGTCCACCGCTCCAGCCCGTAGCCGGTGTCGATCACCCGGCGGTCCATCCGGCTGTAGCTGTTGCCGTCTTTCATCTCGTAGTCGCCGTCGGGGTCCTGTTCGAACTGCATGAAGACGAGCGTCGCCAGCTCCAGCCCCTTGTAAATCACCTCGAAGGCCGGCCCGGCGTTCCCTCCGCCGACCCACGGGTCCTCGATGAATGTCACTTCGTGGCTGTCCGCGCCGAGTTCCTCGAGCAGGCCGACACAGTACGCCACACACTCCTCCTTCCAGTAGACCTCGCCCTCGTAGGCGTAGCCAGCGCCCTCCTCGGCGTTGAACGCGTGGTGGCCCATCATCTCGAAGGCCATCGTGTGCCGGCCGGTCTTGCCGACGTTGTCGATGTCCTGCATCCGGATGCAGGGCTGGGAGACTGCGAGCGGGTTGCCAGGCGGGGGCGACCGGCCGGAGGTGACGTGTGGCTGGAAGTCGTAGATCGAGGCCTGGGTCAGCAGGACGTCGTCGCGCCAGCGGTTGGCCGCGACGGGGTAGGGGTCGACCCGTTCGTGCCCCCGCTCCTCGAAAAAGGAAAGAAAGGCCTCCCGCATCTCCTCCAGCGTGAGTTCCGCTGCAAAGCCCGGCTCGTCGATAAAGCTGTACTGTTCGCACGGGGGCTCCCCGCAGGTCTCCCGACCCTCGTCGCGCGTCCAGAAGTGGTCCCCACACGACACACACTCCCGGCGCAGGAAGCCGTTCTCCGCGAAGTAGTCCAGTCGGTACTCCTCCTCGAGGTCGCTCATTCGTTGCTCTACTGTGGCTCAGGAATCCGTATAACAGTTCCGAAGGCCGTGAATCCGCGTCAGTACGCCGGAGTCACTACTCCTCGAGCGCCAGCGAGGCCAGCAGCGCCTCGAGCTGGATTCGCTCGTTCGCCCCCTCGGTGACCCGGTAGTCGGCCTCGCCGATGCGGTCGAGTACCCGCACTGCGGCCTCGTCGCCCAGGTCGAACTCCCAGACAGAGCGGTGGAGCTGGTCGATAATGTCCCCGCCGGCGATCCCCTCCTCGGTGAGCAACTCGTCCAGCCGCGCCCGCGCGGCGGTGAACTCCCCGTCCAGCGCAAGCGTGACCATCTCCTTGATCTCCTCGGGCCGGGCTGTGCTCGTGACCGCGAAGACCGCCTCCTCGTCGGCTGTCTCGCCCGTCACGGCGGCGGCCTGGAGCCCGTTTATCGCCTTGCGCATGTCGCCGTCGGCGGCGTACACGAGGGCGTCGACGCCGTCGTCGGTCAGTTCGATCCCCTCCGTGTCGGCCACCGTCCGGATTTGCGTTGCCACGGCCTCGTCGGGCAGCGGCGAGAACCGGAAGACGGCACACCGCGACTGGATCGGGTCGATGATCTGCGAGGAGTAGTTACACGAGAGGA
>CAZOWU010000120.1:0-6921 GCA_964583735.1 uncultured Halobacteriales archaeon
AGGACCTGCCCGAGACCGCGACCGGCAAGGTCCAGAAGTACGAACTCCGCGCGGAGTACTGGGACGAGGAGGAGCGGATGGTCGGGACGCAGTAACGGCCGTCGCGGGCCGCGAAACTCTCCCGGCGGTCTACGCTTATGCCGGTCGCGCCTGTTGGTCGAGCATGGAGACTATCGATATCGACGACGTCGACGCAGTGCCCCACTTCCTCGGCGCGAACACCCACCGCAAGCCGCTTGCCCGGGCGGTCGAAGGGATGGACTTTGCCTGCACCTACTTCGAACTCGAGCCCGGCGACTCGTTCTCCGGCGGGTTGCACACCCACACCGACCAGGAGGAACTGTTCCTGGTCCTGGAGGGGACGGCGACCTTCGAGACGGCCGCGGGCCCCGGCGCCGAGCGCGAGACGACCGACGTCGGGCCACACGGGGCGGTTCACTTCGAGGCCGACGGCCCCTTCCAGCAGGGCCGCAACGAGACCGACGGCGTCGTCCGGGGGTTCGCGCTGGGTGTCCCGGGCTCGCGCCACGAGTGGGCGGAGACCGAGGCGCTGCTGGACTGCCCGGCGTGTGAGGCGGAGCGCGTCTTCGAATTCGAGCCCGACGACGCGGACGAGCGGATGCCCGACCCCGCGGAGGTGACAACGGCCTGTTCGGCCTGCGGTCACGAGCTGTAGCGCGGCACGCGATGTCCCCCGCCAGCGGGTCCCTTCCGTATCGGGGCCCCGGGCTCAGTCGAGCAGCTGGCCGGCGATGGTGTTCCGGAGCACCTCGCTGGTGCCCTCGTAGATCTCGTTGAGCTTTGCGTCCCGGAAAAAGCGCTCCATCGGAAAGTCTTTGACGTAGCCGTAGCCGCCGTGGATCTGGATCCCCTCGTTTGCCACCTCGCGGGACACTTCCGAGGCGTGGAGTTTTGCCTGAGCGGCCTCCTTGGCGAAGCTCTCGCCGCGCATTTTCTTGTCCGCTGCCGAGTGCATCAGCAGGCGGGCGGCCCGTGTCTTGGTGTCCATGTCGGCGAGCTTGTGCTGGATGGCCTGGAAGTCGCCGATCCGCTGGCCGAACTGCTCGCGCTCGTCGGCGTAGTCGAGTGCTTCGTCGAGTGCGGCCTGGGCGATCCCGACCGAGCGGGCGGCGATGGTGATCCGGCCGCCGTTGAGCGTCTCCAGCGCCTGGACGAACCCGCGGCCCTCCTCGCCGAGCCGGCGGTGCTCGGGGACGTGCATGTTGTCAAAGCGCAACTCGGCGGTCGGACACCCCTTGTCGCCGAGCTTGTCCTCGGTCCCTTCGACAATGAAGCCCTCGTCCTCCTCGGGTCGGACGAGAAACGAGGACAGCCCCTTGTTGCCGGCCTCGGGGTCGGTCTTGGCGAAGACGGTGACCGTGTCCGCGACCGACCCGTTGGAGATCCAGAGTTTGCCCCCGTCGATGACGTACTCGTCGCCGGCCTGCTCGGCGGTGGGCTCGTCTCCCGCGGAGCGAGCCGTCGCCGAGCTTCGCTCAGCGGTGGTCTCCATGGCGGGGACGTCCGACCCCGCGCCGGCCTCCGAGAGTGCGAAGGCGCCGACCTCCTCACCCTCCGCCAGCGGCGTCAGGTACTCCTCTTTCTGTTCGTCGGTGCCGTACTCGTAGACCATGTTGCCCGCAAGCGAAATGTGGGCGGCAACGATCGTCCCGAGCCCGCCCGACCCCCGTGAGAGCTCCTCCAGGGCGATGGGGTAGGCGTGGTAGTCGAGTCCGGCACCGCCGTACTCCTCGGGGAAGGGCATCCCCATCAGACCCAGGTCGGCCATCTGGTCGACCAGGTCCCAGGGGAACTCGTCGGTCCTGTCGATCTCCGTTGCCCGCGGGACGACCTCTTCGTCGACGAACTCCGCGACCATCTCCTCGATCTGGCGTTGCTCTTCGGTGAGCGAGAAGTCCATACCGGCGTCTCGGGACCCGGAGATATTAGTATTCGCCTCTCGGACGGCTGGGTCCTGCTCCGGGACGGGAAGACGCGGCGGAGCCGGATGGGGTCCGGAGCAGCCGGGCGGAGGGGAGGCCGTCGCTCCTCACTCCCCGAAGTGTGTCAGCGCCTCGAGTTCCTCGGTGGGGACGTCCTCGAACAGCTCGCGGGCAATAGTGCGGCGGTGGACCTCGTCTGCGCCGTCGATGACCCGGAACGCCCGAACGGACTCATAGAAGTCCGCGAGCGGGAGGTCCCGGGAGACGCCGGTGCCGCCACAGAACTGCAGGGCGGTGTCGATGGCCTCCTGCGTGGCGTTTGCGGTAAAGACCTTGGCCATCGAGACGCCGGTCCGGACCTCGTTTCCGGCAGCAACTTCGGCGGCGACCGTCCGGACCAGCGACCGGGCCGCCGCGAGTTGGGTGCGCTGGTCGGCCAGCTCGAAGCGGGGGTACTGTTTCTCCGAGAGCGCCGTCCCGAAGGCGTCGCGCTCGCTCATGTACGCGGCCGCGATGTCGAGCGCCCGCTCGGCCATCCCCGAGTAGCGCATGCAGTGGGTCAGCCGGGCGGGCCCGAGCCGCTCCTGGACGTGCTGGAAGCCCTTCCCCTCCTCGCCGAGCAGGTGTTCGTCGGGCACGCGGACGTCGTTGTACTTGATCTCGGCGTGGCCGGCGCCAGTCATCTCCGAGCCCAGGTGGGGGATGTTCCGGACGACCTCGACGCCGTCGGCTTCGGCGGGCACGATGAACACCGAACAGCCCTCGTAGGGGTGGGCGTCAGCGTCAGTGCGAGCGAAGACCAGCAGGATGTCCGCGCGGATTCCCTGGGTCGTCCACCACTTGTGGCCGTCGATGACCCACTCGTCGCCCTCCTTCTCCGCGGTCGTCTGGATCGACTTGGGGTCCGAGCCCGCGCCCGGTTGGGGCTCGGTCATCGAGAAGCCCGACCGGAGCTCCCCCTCGACCAGCGGCGTCAGGTACTCCTCCTTCTGGAGGTTGGTGCCGTGCAGTTCCAGCAGGTGCATGTTCCCCTCGTCAGGGGCGTCGACCCGCATCGCGGCCTGCCCCAGCGGGCTCCGGCCGGCTTCCTCGAACGCCGGCAGGACGTCACGGAAGTCCTCGCCCATCCCGCCGTACTCCGTCTCGGTCTGGGGGGCGTAGATGCCGTACTCGCGGGCCGCCTCGCGCAGGTCGTCGATGGTCCCCTCCGAGGCTGTCATCCCGCCGGCCAGTTCCCGCTCTCTGGGGAGGACGACCTCGTCCATCAGGTCGCGTGCCCGCCCGGCCAGTTCCTCGGCTCGCGCAGAGTCGTCGTACGAGAGCATGTATCAGCCAGTTCCTGGTCGGTATAAAACCACCCGTATGAATATCAGCGGCTGGGAATTCCTCCTCCGGGCGTTCCCTCGTCGACCGCCGCGCGACCGTTGTCGGAGAAACCGTCCACACCCACCCGCACAGCTCGCCGAGGACGGTCGATACGTCGACATTGCCCACACCTGACCCGCGGCCTCCGGTGCTCCGCGCCAGTCGCGGGTCCGCCGTGCCGCGGCCACAGCCCGCTCAGTTCGCAGACATGCCGCCGTCGGCGAGGTGGACCTCGCCGGTGACGTAGCCGGCGGCGTCGCTTGCGAGGTAGACCACGCCGGTCGCGATCTCCTCGGGGTCGGCAAAGCGGTCCTGGGGGATCTCCGAGAGCAGACCATCGCGGATCGACTCGTTCTCCCGCACACCCTCGGTGAGGTCGGTCTTCACGTAGCCGGGCGCGAGCGCGTTCACGCGGATGTCGGGTGCCCAGTCGACAGCCAGGGTCTTTGTCATCCCCACCAGGGCGTGTTTCGAGGCGACGTAGGGGAGTTGCCTGGGGAGCCCGCGGACGCCGCCGACGCTCGCCACGTTGACGAGCGCGCCCCCGCCGTCACGGTCGAGCACCCGGCGGCCGAACTCGCGGGCACACTCGAAGGCCCCGCGGACGTTGACCGCGAAGATGTGCTCCCAGGTCTCGGTGTCCAGCTCGCGGGCATCCCCGAAGAAGGGGTTCGTGCCGGCGTTGTTCACCAGCACGTCGGCGGGACCGAGCGCGTCCGCGACCTCGTCGAACAGCGCGACGATACCGGCGCTGTCGGTGACATCGAGCACGACCGGATGGGCGTCGCTGCCGGCGTCCTCGACCCGTGCTGCAGTCTCTGCGAGTTCGTCCTCGGAGCGTGCGACCGGGGCGACATCCGCGCCGGCCTCGGCCAGCGCGACTGCCGTCGCCTCGCCGATGCCGCGGCTGCCGCCAGTGACGACCGCGACCGAGCCGTCGAGTGCGAACGCGTCGTGTGCCATACCCACACCACGCCCGCCGCGGTACAAGAATCGTCGGGCTCGGCCCGAGCGCTCGCTGTCGCCGACGGTGTGTCAGCTCGGGGATGGGAGCGTCAGGCCTCCTTGCTGACGCGGTACCACTCGCCGGTCCAGGTGAAGAGGTACTCGAAGACCGCCTTGACTGCCGCGAGGCTGTAGACCGGGAGGACGAGCGGGACGAGCAGCCCCGGCCAGCTGGGATGGGAGACGGTCCCGCGGGCGTGGTCGAGCCAGTGGATGAGGTAGGTAACCCCGGCGATGGCGGCGAGGGGGACGACGAACAGCAGGTTGGCACCCACAGCCAGGAGGACGGCGAACTTCGAGAACACGGTGAGCATGAACAGGCTCCCCAGAACGGTCGCCGCGCCGATGACCGCCGAGAGTGGGTTGCGGTAGTCGGTGAGCGGGCGGACCGACGCAAGCAGGTGGTGCAGTACCTGTGCGTAGCCAGTCATCCAGCGCTTGCGCTGACCCCACCAGTCCTGGACGGTGTGGGCGGCGTCGATCCGCGAGGGGTACTCGAGCAACTCCGTCACGGCCAGGCGCTCGCGGTAACACTCGTGGGCGAACGCGAAGTCCTCGGTGAGCATCCCCTCGTCGTAGCCGCCCACCGCCGACAGGGCCTCCCGGCGGAGCACGACTGCCCGACTAGCGGCCATCCGGAAGTCGGTGAAGACGTACAGCAGGCGGAGTGCAACGTAGTTCAACAGCACCGACTCGTAGTAGGCGAAGGACTCGACCAGCCCGGTCGGCTCGGGGACGGTGCGACCCTGGACGACGTCGTTGTCCTGGAGTTCCGCGACCGCGCTCGGCACGAACTGCTCGTCGACGCGTTCGTCGGCGTCGAAGACCGCGACGTACTCGCCGTCGGTCTCCTCGACGGCGTAGTTGATCGCGCCGGCCTTCGAGCCCGGCGACCGGGTGTTGACGAGGTAGTCGACCGCCTCGTTCGTGGCGAGTTGGGCGGCCCGCTCCCGTGTCGCGGGGTCCTCGGGCTCACAGACGACCAGCACGTCGAGGTCGTCGTAGTCGGACTCGAGGAGGCTCTCGACGCTGCGCTCGAGGACGTTCGCGTCCCGGTAGACGGGGACGACCGCTGTCACGTGGCCGGCATCGGTCGCGTGGTCGGTGTCGGTCGCGTGGTCGGTGTCAGAGCACCGGGCCAGCCCGGCCAGGAAGACGGTCGCCGAAACGAAAATGAACGCGCCAAAGGAGAGCACCGAGAGCTCGGCCTCGAGGAAGCCGACCGCTATCGGGATGGCGTTGAGCTGGAGGCTCATCGTGACGAAACCGGTGATGTAGCCGAAAGCCAGGAGGAGGGCGGCTACTCCGAGGAAGACGAGGCTGCCGAGCAGACTCGTGCCGCGGTTGCCAAGGGGGACCATTGTACCGAAGGAAGGCGCAGCCGCAATAATAAAACATCTGGGTTCCTCACTGAATGAAATCCGAACTGGGTTCCTCACTGAATGAAATCCGAACTGTCCCGCCGTGTGTCGGGCACAGAGCGACACGAGGGCCGCCCCGACACAGCCGCTCACGGCGGTCCAGTCCAGCGGTCGTGGGCGGAAACAACAGGTAATTAAACCACTGCTCCATAGCCGCGAGCATGAACAGGGACGCCATCTTGGTCGGCGGTGCGCTCCTCGTGTGGGTCGCCTTTGTCGTGTTCTGGCTCGGCAACATCGTCGAGCTGACCTCGCTGGGTGTCGTCACGGGATTCCTGCTGACCGCGGTGACGGTGACCCTCCACTACTCGGGGGGGACCGGGTGGGAGCCGACAGAGGACATCTCCCAGGAAGTGCTGGAGCGGCGCGCTGAGACGGTACCGGAGACGGACTTCCCCGAGCCGATGAACCGCTCGATCGGGGGAGGCGGTGCGCCCGCGGCCGTGGGTGCCGGCGGCGCGGAGGCCGAACTCGCCGACTCCGAAGAGGAGGAAGCTGAGGGCTTCGACCCCGCAGCCATCGAGGACCCCGAGACCTACGAGATCGAGTTCTCCAAGGAGGGCGAGACCATCGAGGTGGCCGAAGACGAGAACCTGCTCGAGGCCGGGGAGGAGGAGAATTGGGACCTGCCCTATGCCTGCCGGGAGGGACAGTGTCTCTCCTGCTCGGGCCACATCGCCGACGGCGACGCCCACGAGTACGTCCGCCACTCCCAGAACGACACGCTCAACGACGACGAGATGGACAGGGGCTACTGCCTGACCTGCACGGCGTGCCCGACCCAGTCCTTCACCCTGGAGACCGACGAGTCCCCCTGACTCGCAACTGTTTTATCCGCGTTGGTGTTATCGGACTGTGAGGGCGGCTAGTTCAGCGGACAGAACGCCTGGTTCCGGACCAGATGGCCGGGGGTTCAAATCCCTCGCCGCCCGCATTTTGCTGCGAGCAATACGCGAGCAGCAAATGCGCTACCGGGGGATTTGAAGTAGAGAACGCCGAGCGATAGCAAGGCGTTCGCGTGGTTCAAATCCCTCGCCGCCCGTGCAGCGAACCCGAGTTTTACGAGCGGTGAGCGAACCGGCAGCGAGGGATTTGAGGGAGACCACGAGCGACCGCAGGGAGCGAAGTGGGCGTGGTTCAAATCCCTCGCCGCCCGTCCACTTTTTACTTCGTCGGGTTCGCGCGTA
>CAZOWU010000121.1:0-6910 GCA_964583735.1 uncultured Halobacteriales archaeon
TCCCGCTGTACCGGGTCGAGCGGGCCGACATCGCACAGCAACACGGCGGCTACGCTGGCGGCGGGGAGACGGCCGTCCCCGCCCACGACGAGAACGTCGTCACGCTGGGGGTACAGGCAGCAAAGAACGCCCTCACGAACGCGGGCGTCGACGGCGAGGAGGTGGACGCGGTGTTCACCGCGACAACTTCTGACCCCTTCGACGAGCGCGGCGTGGCAGCCCACGTGAGCCATGCGGTCGGCACCGGGAGCGACGTGCGGACCGGCGACTTCCAGGGGTCAGCGCGCGCGGCCACCGACGCCGTCCTCGCCGCCCGCGACGCCGTCGCGAACGACTGCGGGACCACGCTCGTGGTGGCGGCTGACGTCCTCCGGGCCGAGCCCGACAGCGGCGAACTCGAGACTGCGGGTGCGGGCGCTGGCGCGCTCGTCCTCGGCGAGGAGGGTGTCGGCACGGTCGCCGACGCCGCCAGTCACACCACGGGCTACGTCGGCCGGTTCAAGCGCGGGGACTCGCCCGTCTCAGGCGACGGCCGGTTCAACCGGAAGAACTACCTCGAGGCGGTCACCGGCGCGGTCGACAGCCTTGCGGAAGGCGTCGACCACGGTGTCTTCCCCGAACACGACGGCGGTTGGGGCGAGCGGGCCGCCGGCGCCGTCGAGCTGGACGCCGACCTGCACAGCACCTTCGAGTCGGTCGGGTACGCGGGCGCCGGCGGCGTCCTGCTCGACCTTGCGGCGGCGCTCGACGAGGCTGCGGCCGGCGAGCGGGTCCTGCTCGCTTCCTACGGTCCCGGTGGCAGCGACGCTATCGCGGTCGACGTCACAGCGGATACGACACCAGAAATGACAGTCCAGGAGTATCTCGACAGCAAGGAGTACGTCACGTACGCCAAACACCGCTCCTTCCGCGAACAGCTCGGGGGTGACGCCTGATGCACGAGCCGCCATTCGTCCGCGACCGCGCGGCGAACGAACGCCTCGAGGCCTGGGAGTGTGGCTCCTGTGGCTACGTCACCATCCCCGAGCGCCGGGAGGTCTGCAAGCGGTGTGGCGAGTACCCCGACTGGAACGACGTCCAACTCGAGGAGCGCGGGACGGTCCAGTCCTACGTCGTCCAGCAGCGCCTGCCCGACGAGTTCGAGACGCCGCTGCCCGTCGCTGTGGTCGACATCCCCCAGGAGGGCGACGGCGAGCCTGCCCGGGTGTACGGCCTGTTCACCGAGACCGACCCCGACGACGTCGAGATCGGGATGGAGGCCGAGGCCAACTTCCGTACGATGTTCGACGTCGACGGCCTGCCAGTGAATTCCTTCAAATTCAAGCGCCCGCGGGGTGACCGGCTATGAGAGATGTCGCTATCGCCGGCGCCGGTATCATCGACTTTGGCGAGCTGTTCGAGCAGTCCATCGACGAGATGGCCGAGAAGGCGTTCATGGACGCCGTCGACGACGTGGACCACGGGATCGAGCCCGGGGAGATCGACGCCGCCTGGTTCGGGACCCTCGACATCGCCAACGACGCCTCGAGCGGCCTGGGAGCCTCCCACGCCACGGGCCTCTTCGGGATCCCCTCCAGCCGGGTCGAGAACGCCTGTGCGACCGGGAGCACAGCCTTCCGGCAGGCGACCACCGCGATCCAGGCGGGCCAGGCCGACGTGGCGCTGGTGCTGGGTGCCGAGAAGATGCGCGACTCCGCCGAGGGACTGATCGCGGGGGCCGCCCTCGACCAGGTCTGGCGGGGCCGCGGCGTGACCATGCCAGCCTTCTTCGGGATGCGCGCCACCCGCCACATGCACCAGTTCGGGACCACCCGCGAGCAGATCGCGAAGGTCTCGGTCAAGAACCACGAGAACGGCGCAAAATACCCCCACGCCCACTACCAGTTCACCTGCAGTGTCGACGACGTCGTCGAGGGGCCACAGGTGACCTACCCGCTGAACCTCTATGACTGCTGTCCGGTCACTGACGGCGCCGCGGCCACCATCGTCGTCAGCGAGGACGTTGTCGAGGAGTACACCGACGACCCCGTCTGGGTCGCCGGCTCGGGCCTCTCGACGGACAGCCTGCTGCGCGGCGACGACGAGGCGCTGGTCGGCTTCCCCGCCAGCACACAGGCCGCCAGTCAGGCCTACGACGAGGCGGGGATCACCGCCGAGCACATCGACGTCGCGGAGGTCCACGACTGCTTCACGATCACCGAACTCGTGACCTACGAGGACCTGGGCTTCTGTGAGAAAGGCAAGGGCGGGGAGTTCATCGACTCCGGCGCGCCCGAACTCGACGGCGAGAAGCCCGTCAACCCGTCGGGTGGCCTGCTCGCCAAGGGCCACCCCATCGGCGCGACCGGCGTTGCACAGATCAACGAGATCTACGAACAGCTCCGTGGTGAGGCCGGCGCGGTCCAGGTCGGCAACGACCCCGCGTACGGGCTCCAGCACAACGCCGGTATCGGCCGCAACGCCACCGGCAGCATCTCCTGTGTGAACGTCCTCTCGAGAGAGCGGCCCTGACCCGACCGGGGATGCCCCTTCCGGTGCACGCGGGTCGTCGCGGTCGGACTGGTGGTCGAAGTTAAACTGGCCACGTACTTGCCGCCGTGACGTATGGTCGACCACCGGCTAGCTGTCGCCGTCGATGACTGGACGCGACCACGGCGGACGGATGCTCGCACGGCGCTGGACTATCGCGGCCAACTACCGGGAGCCCGCGGACTTCGGGATCCCGGAGACACCCACCTTCGAGCCATGCCACACGACCTGCGGACGGGTCGCCTTCTACCCGGAAACCCGGACCGAGCCGAACACGACGACCGAGCCGGTTCTGGTCGCCGACTCCGTCTCCCGGGTTCGGCGCTGACCGCCAGCCACCCGGTCGATGGCTCCACCCGCCGGAACACATACAACGGTCCCGCGAGACGCCCCGCACATGACGACACACGAGGAGTGGACGGACCAGCAGGACAGCACCACCGTCGGGCTCGACGACCACGAGGTGGAGGTCGCGTACTACGAGGGTGGCGACCCGGACGACCACACCGTTGTCTTTCTCCACGGCATCCCGACCTGGTCGTTTCTCTGGCGGGACGTCGTGGGCGTGCTGGAGGACGACTGCCACGTCCTCGCGCCGGACATGGCGGGCTACGGCAACTCCGACATGCGCGACGGCTTCGACCGCTCGGTCCGTGCCCAGGAGGACATGCTCGGGAACCTGCTCGACGACCTCGGGGTGGAGCGGCCGGTCTCGCTGGTGGCCCACGACATCGGTGGCGGCGCCGCGCTTCGGATGGCCGTCCACGAGCCCGACGCGGTCGAGCACCTCGTCGTCTCGAACGCGGTCTGCTACGATTCCTGGCCCGTCGAGTTCGTCGTGAATCTCGGGCTGCCCGACACCACCGACATGGATTTCGAGGAACTGGAGGGACAGCTCGACTTTGCCTTCGGGGATGGCCTGTACGGCGACGCCGCCGACCACGAGGACTTTGTCGAGGGGATGAAGACACCCTGGCTCACCGAGGCGGGCCGGCGGTCGCTCTCGCGAAACGCCGTCGCCACCAACACCAACCACACGACCGAACTCGACTACACTGCGATCACCGCGGACGTGACCTGCCTGTGGGGGGTTGACGACGTGATGCAGCCGGTCGCCTACGGCGAACGCCTCGCGGCGGACGTCGCCGGCGAGAGCGAGGTCGTCCGGCTCGAGGACACCTTCCACTGGGTCGTCGAGGACCAGCCCGAGGCGTACCGCGAGGGGCTGGCCGACGCCTTCGGGGCGTAGGCCTGCTTCTCGCTCCGACGGTTTCCGGCGGATGGTCGTCTCCGAGTGTGTGGACCGTGGGACGCGCACCGAGGCAGACCGCCAGCCCGGGCGCTGCCGGGGGTGTGGCGGGCAGATGCAGGACCTGGCGATTCCGCGGGAGTGAGCGTCCGGCGCCAACGTGCTGTGAACGCGACAGAACCGTCGGACTGTGGCTACAGCGGCTCTTCGCCGTCGATGATCCGCTCGGCGCGGTCGGCGAGTGCGGGGACCCGCTCGCGCATTTTCGGGTACATGGGGTTGTCGGCGTTGCCCTCGAGGTGGCGGCGGAAGAACATCTCGCCCAGCCCTGCGAGCTTGTAGACTGCGAGCGTCCGGTAGAAGCGGTCGTTGTCGTAGGAGAGGCCGGTCTGCTCCTCGTAGCGCGCGACCAGTTCCTGGCGAGTCGGGAAATCCTCGTGTTCCATAAAGCGGGTCACGAGCTCCGGCAACACGGGGTCCGGGTCTTTCGCGTCGCGCCAGTAGGAGAGCATCCAGCCGAGGTCGAAAAAGGGGTCACCGAGCGTCGACATCTCCCAGTCCAGCACGGCGTTGAGCCGGGGTGGGGTGCCCGGCGCGAACATGACGTTGTCGTGCTTGTAGTCGCCGTGAACCAGCGTGTGGGGGTACTCCTCGGGGCTGTTCTCCGAGAGCCACTCGCCGACGCGGTCGAGTGCTGGCACCTCGCGTTCCTCTCTGGTGACCTCGAAGGCCCACTCCAGTTGCTCGTGCCAGCGGTCGACCTGTCGCTCTGTGTAGCCCTCGGGGTAACCAAACTCCGCCAGCCCGACAGCCTCGACGTCGACCTGATTGATCTTCGCGAGCGTGTCGACGAGTTCCTCGCCCACTTTCTGCCGTCCCTCGGGGGTAGCGAAGCGGTCGGGGACGCCCGCCCGGGGCACGTCGCCGGGGACGCGCTCCATCACGTAGAAGTCGGAGCCGATGATGTCGTGGTCGTCACAGCCGACGACCGTCTCCGGCACCGGGACGTCGGTGTTCTGGAGCGAGCTCATCACCTCGTATTCCCGGAGGACGTCGTGGGCGGTGTCGGCGGTCTCGCCCGGCGGCGGCCGGCGGATGATGAACGTACGCTCGCCCCACTCGACGGTGAGCGTCTCGTTGGAGTTACCGCCCTCGTGTCGCTCGACGCTGTAGGTGTCTGTCGGTCCGAGTTCTGCCTCCAGAAACGCCTGGAGCTTGTCCACGTCGACCAGACGTTCGAAGTAGTCGTCGGCTTCTGCCATGGTGCTCCCTCTACGGTCGACGTATGAAAACCTGTGGGGTTCGCCCACACACGTCCGTCGACCCGGCACGGACGCGGTGGGCACGGGTCGTGGTATCACCCCCCGCGAAACGGGAACGAATTCTCCGTTTTTGCGCGCTGAAACGCCTGTGAGCAAGCGATACAGCAATTCTTATCTGACCACTGGCACCTCCTCTAGACGATGACGAATCTCGTCACCGACGTCGCAGAGACGGTCGAAGCGTACCCAGACCAGCCGGCCATCTCCTTCCGGGGGCAGGAGACCACCTACGAGCAGTTCTGGGACCAGGCTGGCCGGCTCGCGAAGGCGCTGTCCGACGCGGGGCTGGAGCCCGGCGACCGGGTCGGGGTCTACCTCCCGAACCTGCCGCAGTTCGTCGTCTCCTACTACGGCGTGCTCCGGGCCGGCGGGGCTGTTGTCCCGATGAACCCCCAGTACAAGGCCCGCGAGATCGGCCACATGCTCGCGGACAGCGAGGCTCAGGCCGTCATCGGGCTGGCCGACCTGGTCCCTTTCATCCAGGCCGTCCGGGACGACGAGGCCGTCGACGACAGCGTCGAGACGGTCGTCTCAGTCGGCGGTGGGGCCGACGGTGCGACGCCCTTCGGGGACTTTCTCGGTGAGGAGCCCATGGAGACCGTCGACCGCGCCGACGGGGACGTCGCCGCCCAGCCGTACACCTCCGGCACGACCGGCACGCCAAAGGGCGTGCTTCTGACCCACCACAACCTCGGGTGGATGACCCGCCACGCCGGCGAGGTGATGGAGGAGGACTACGGTCCCGAGGACAAGTTGCTCGGCGTTTTGCCGCTCTTTCACATCTACGGGATGACCGTCGTCATGAACGCCGGCCTCTACAACGGCTCGACGTACTACCCTATGCCCGAGTGGGATGCCGAGGAGGCCCTCTCGCTGGTCGAGACCGAGGGCATCACCATCATGCACGGCGTCCCTGCGATGTACAACGACATCATCAACACCGAGGGGGCCGTCGACTACGACCTCTCGTCACTGCGCTTTGTCAACTCCGGAGGGTCGTCGATCCCGGTCGAGGTTATCGACCGCTTCGAGGAGACCTACGGCATCCAGCTCAACGAGGGCTACGGGCTGACCGAGACCAGCCCGATCACCCACGCCAACCGCCCCGATGCCCGCCGGAAAGGCTCGATCGGCAAGCCAATTCCCGGCGTGGACGCGAGGGTTGTCGACGACGACTTCGAGGAGGTGCCCCGTGTCGAGGAGGGACCCATCGACGAGGAGGAGTACGACCTCGACGAGGTCGTCGGCGAACTCGCTGTCTCCGGGCCCAACGTCATGAAGGGCTACCACGGCCGCCCGGAGGCCAACGAGGAGGCCTTCACCGAGGCCGACGGCAAGACGTGGTTCCACACCGAGGACCTGGGCTACTGGGACGAGGACGGCTTCTTCTACGTTATCGACCGGGAGAAGCACATGATCGTCACCGGCGGCTACAACGTCTACCCTCGCGAGGTCGAGGAGCTTCTCTTCGAGCACCCTGACGTGGCCGACGCCGCTGTCGTCGGTATCCCCGACGAGCGCCGCGGCGAGACTGTCAAGGCATTCATCGTCCCGATGCCAGACGCCGAGGCCGCTCCTGAGGACATCAAGGAGTACTGCCTGGACAACATGGCGGCGTACAAACACCCCCGCGAGGTGGAGTTCGTCGAGGAACTTCCCCGGACGACGACGGGGAAGGTCCAGAAGTTCGAGTTGCGCGAGGCCGAGCAGAGCGAGGCCTCGGACTGAGCGAGCGGGAGCGACGCGACACGCGAGCCGCGAGGCCGAGCAGAGCGAGGCCTCGGACTGAGCGAGCGGGAGCGACGCGACA
>CAZOWU010000122.1:0-5468 GCA_964583735.1 uncultured Halobacteriales archaeon
ACACGCTGCTCGTGAAGATCCTCGGCAACATCGACGCGCTGGACGCCGAGACGGGCGCAGAGATGCGCCGGCTCGGGGAGTACCTGCGGGCGACACCGGTGGTGGTCGGGCTGCGCACCCGCGACGAGGAGCTCAAGCCCGGCGTGGTCTACTTCCGTCACGGCGTGCCGGTGCTCGCGCCCGACACTGCCATGGACCTGTTCGTCGAGGAGGTGCCGCCGCTGATCTACGCCGCACCCGGTGGCCTCTACGTCAACATTGACAGCGAGGTGCTCGCCGACGCCCGCGAGGAGCGGGACTGGTCGCTGGGGCAGCTCGCCCAGGAACTGGGCGTCTCCCGCCGGACTGTCTCGAAGTACGAGGACGGCATGGACGCGAGCGTCGAAGTGGCCGCACAGCTCGAGGAGCTGTTCGACGCGCCACTGACCGCACCGGTGAGCGTCCTCGAGGGCGCCGAGGACGTCCGTGACGACGAGGAGACACCCGAGGACCCCGCGGTCGACCCCGACGACGAGCCGATCGTCGCAGTGCTCACCCGGGTTGGCTACGACGTCCACCCGACCGACCGGGCGCCATTCAAAACCGTCAGCGAGGACGAGGAGGTCAGCGAGGACCGGGTGCTCACCGGCCACTCGGAGTTCACCAAGACCGCCGAGAAGCGCGCCCGGATCATGTCCTCGGTCGGCTACGTTACCCGGACGACCAGCGTCTACGTTGTCGAGGACGCCCCCCGTGACTCCGTCGACGGGACGGCGCTCATCGAGGAGACGGAGATGGCCGACATCGAGGACCGGGTCGACCTCCGGGACCTCATCATGGAGCGGGCCGACGAGGAGACGACCGCGTAGCGGCCCCAAAGGCGTCCGTTCACTACGCGCGCAGCGTCACCAGCGACGGGTCTAGCTGTTCGGTGTCTGACTGCTGCAAAAAGGTGTTGTCGGCGGCTGTACAGGGAGTTCAGGTGTTCGCCCGCTGGCCGTAGGTCTCCTCGAGGTACTCGACGATGTCGTCGGACTCGGGCATCCCCTCGACCCCGTGCTCGTTGTCGACCAGTACGGGGACACCGGTCTGTCCGCTGACTTCCTGGACCTCGGTGCGCTCGTCGTGGCTCCGGGGCACCATGTGTGAGTCGTACTCCAGCCCCAGCTCGTCGAGCTTGCGCGTTACCTTCGCACAGTACGGACAGCCGTCGAGTTCGTACAGTTCGAGAACTGCCATCGCTCACGAATAGCGGCTGGAGGTACATGAACCGGACGGTGGTGTGCGCGGGCAGCGACAGTCGGCCCCGCCGGGTAGCGGCCTACCGGCTATCGAGCAGGTCGGAAGCGGTCACGAGTGCCTCCAGTTCGACACCGTGGTCGGCGAGGTGCTCGCGGGCACCCTCCTCGCGGTCGACGACGACGAGCACCTGCTCGACGACAGCCCCAGCCTCCCGGAGCGCCTCGACGGCGTCGACAGCGCTCTGGCCGGTGGTGGCGATGTCCTCGATGACGACGACTTCCTCGCCCTCGCTCAGCCGGCCCTCGACCCGGTTGCCCGTCCCGTACTCCTTTGCCTGCTTGCGGGCGATGACGTAGGGGTTGCCGGTGGCGACGCTGGTGGCCGCGACCAGCGGGACCGCGCCGAGGGCGACGCCGGCGAGCTTGGTGTCGCCGACCCGGGCAGCGAAGGCCTCTGCGAGTAGCGCGAGGCAGTCGGGGGCAGTCTCGAAGAGGTACTTGTCGACGTAGTAGTCGCTGGTGCCGCCGTGCGAGAGCTCGAACTCGCCGAAGCGGACGGCGTCGGCGGCCCGGAGTGCGGCCACGATGTCGTCGGTCTCGGGCATGTCCGCGGGCACGGTGGGCGGGGACAAGTCCCTGCCGGTCTCGCGTGCCGGGCTCAGGGCCACCCCGGGGCAGGCGCCGACCGGGTCCGCCGCCCCGGGTTCGACCGTGGTCCACAACCACTATACTGGCTGGACCCCGAAGTTAGCCCGAATGGAGCTGTTCGGGTCGAGTGGCGTCCGGGGGCGGGCGCTTGCGGAGCTGACACCCACCGACGCCCTCGGGGTCGCGCAGGCCGCCGGCCGCGTCTTCGACGCCGCCCGCGTCGCAGTCGCCAACGACACCCGGACCACCGGCCCGCTCTTCGTCGACAGCGTCGCCGCCGGGCTGGCGAGTGTGGGCTGTGACGTCAACCGCTTGGGCGTCGTTCCCACGCCTGCCCTCCAGGCCTACTGCGAACGCGAGGGGATCCCGGGCGTGATGGTCACCGCCTCCCACAATCCCCCGGAGTACAACGGGATCAAGCTGGTCGGGACGACGGGCGTCGAACTCACCCGCGACCGCCTGGAGGCCGTCGAGGCCCGGGTCGGCGACACCTCCCTGGCGGGCTGGGAGGGCGCCGGCACGAGCCGCGAGGTCGACGGGGTGGGCCGGCAGTACCGGGAGGGGGTCCGTACGGCGGTCGACCGCCGGCTGATCGCCGATGCCGACCTCACCGTCGCGCTCGACCCCGGCCACGGCGCGGGCTCGGTCACGAGCCCGCGGCTGTTCCGCGAGCTGGGCTGTGAGGTGCTGACGGTCAACGCCCAGCCCGACGGCCGCTTCCCGGGCCGGGACCCCGAGCCCGTCGCCGCGAACCTCGGCGACCTCCGGCGGCTCGTCCGGTCGACCGACGCCGACCTGGGGGTCGCCCACGACGGCGACGCCGACCGGGCGATGTTCGTCGACGAGCGCGGCGAGATGGTCGAGGGCGACGCCTCGCTGGCGGCACTCGCTGCGGCCGAACTCGGCGAGGGTGACGTCGTCGTCTCGGCAGTCAACGCCTCGCAGCGGCTCGTCGACGTGGCGCGGGCGGCCGGCGCGCGGCTCCGGACGACCCCCATCGGCAGCACCCACATCATCACAGCCATCCGGGACATCCGGGCGACGGGCGGGTCGGTACCGGTCGCCGGCGAGGGCAACGGCGGGCTCCTCTTTCCGGGCTACCGGGTGGCCCGGGACGGCGCGTACACCGCCGCCCGGTTCTGTGAGCTCGTGGCCGAGCAGCCCGCGAGCCGGGTCGTCGCCGACTACGACGGCTACCACAACGTCCGCGAGAAGGTCGCCTACGGTAGCGAGGGCGAGCGGGCGGCGCTGCTGTCGGCCATCGAGGGGGTCGCCAGGAGTGCCGACGCCGAACTGGACACGACCGACGGCTACCGCCTGGAGTTCGACGACGGCTGGGTGCTCGCCCGGCCCAGCGGGACCGAACCCGTCGTGCGGGTGTACGGGGAGGCTCGCAACCCCGACCGGGCCGGAGAGCTCGTGGACCTGTTTCTGGACGCACTCGCCGAAGTCTGATAGTGAGTATTGTCGTCTGTTCCCGGCGTTTGCCGACCCCGATGCGGGCAATCGCCGGTCAATCGGGACAACAATCACTATGAGTAGACGGTGGCCGAGCGCGGAGCAGCCGGCCGGTCACCGCGATGGGTAAGTCTTCAGGGCCTCGCCGAGCCGTGCCCGCTGCTCGCGAACCTGCTCCAGTTCCGCTTCGACGGCGCCCGACCGGACACGCTCGCGTTCGTCGGGGGACAGCTCCGAGCGCGCGACGGCAGCCGTTCGGAGGCGCTCGTAGTCGGTCTCGCGGGGGAGCTGCCTGACCGCCCGCAGGGCTGCCACGGCGTCAGGCGCGACCCGGTTGACAGCGCCCGTTAGCTCGGCACAGCGGTAGCGCAACACGCCGGCTGCCGGCGGCGGCCAGTCGACGGTCAGCGGGTCGGCGTCCAGCCGCCGGAGGTAGGTCCGCCGGGTCGCTACCGCCCGCTTGAGCGCGTCCGGGTCGGCGACGTAGTGGGCCAGCTTCGACCGGGAGTAGTCGGCGTACTCAAGCAGTTGTCCGACCGGCTCCTCGCCGGCCTCGTGGTCGCGGACGTACGCGTGGAGGTCCTCGGGGGGAGCGTCGTAGGGGACCAGTGGGATAGCCGACAGGTCCGCGAGCACCGCGAGCACCTCGCGGGCCGACTCCTCGCTGCGGAACCGCTCGAAGGCCTCCCGCACCTGCTCGTTGTAGGCGTCGATAGGCTCGCGCAGGCGCTCCGTGGAAGCGTCGAGGTCGGCTTCGCCGAGTTCGCGGAGGCGCTCGAGCTCCGCGGCCCGGTCGGCGAGTTCGCGGCGCCGCCGGCGGACCCGGGTCCGGGCGCTCCGGTAGGCCTCGTGGGCCTCGTCGCGCTCCCCGAGGCGCGCCGCGAGGTCCGCGACCGGGTCGAGTTGCTCGCGGACGTGGGCGAAATCGCCCTCCGTGAGCCGGCGCTGCTGGAGGTACTCGTCGCACTCCTCGAAGACCTCGTAGAGCGTCAGGTCCTCGTCGAGGCGGTCGACGAAGTCGGCGACCTTCTCCTGGAACTCGATGAACTGCTGGAAGTCACCGTCGCCGGTGGCGGGCTCCTCGTAGCGGTCGAGCAGCCCCGAAAAGTCCCCGTGGGCCGCTGCGAGCCGTTCGAGTTTGCCCTCGCCGAACGCCGTGACGGCGTCCTCGGCAGCCTCGACGCGTTCCTCGGCCGCAGCCAGTTCCGCCACGAGGTCCTGGTCCTGGTCCTGGTCATGGCTCTCCCCGTCACTGTTTGCTTCCGTGCCGGCACCGCCGGCGTCACTCGTAGACGTCATCGGGATCGAAGATGCGTTCGCCGACGACCTCGCCGTCGACAGTGCGGTGGAAACACGACGCGAAGCCGGTGTGACAGGCCCCGCCCTCCTGCTCGACGAGATAGAGGAGGGCGTCGCCGTCGCAGTCGACCCGGGTCTGTTCGACGTGCTGGACGTGCCCGCTCGACTGCCCCTTCTGCCAGAGTTCCTCGCGGCTACGGGAGTAGTAGTGGGCCAGGCCAGTCTCGCGGGTCCGCGCCAACGCTTCCTCGGTGACGTAGGCGAGCATCAACACCTCGCCGGAGTCGGCATCCTGGGCGACAGCGGGGATGCGCTCCTGCTCGTCGAAGGCCAGGTCAACCTCGCGGGCGGCGTCTCCGGCGGTGTCGGCGGCATCGCTCATACGCGCAGTCGGTCGTGACCGTGGATAGGTCTTGTCCTCGCAGTCGGCACGGCCGGCAGCGAGGTGAGAGTCACACCAGCCCCACGAGCCCCAGCAGCGTGAAGAGGACGTCACCGACTGTCAGCGAGACGACCAGCCCGGCAAAGAGGGGAACGAGGAACGGAATGCCCGGCGAGACCCAGACTGTCTCCTCGGTCGCGAGCGCGTCCAACCCGTCCCTGAGGTCCGCGGGTGTGGTCCCGTAGGCCGAGCCCTCGATGTCGTCGAGAAAGTGCTCGGCTCCCCAGGGGTCGTCATCCGCTCCTGAGTCGGGGCTTTCGCCGCCGGAGCGCCCATCCGGGTCGGGAGCCGGCCCCGCATCCGCGTTCGGGCCCGCATCTGTGTCCGTGCCCGCATCCGCGTTCGGGCCCGCATCTGTGTCCGTGCCCGCATCCGCGTTCGGGCCCGCATCCGCGTTCGGG
>CAZOWU010000122.1:5568-6906 GCA_964583735.1 uncultured Halobacteriales archaeon
CGGGTCGGGGGAGAAAGCAGCGTCCGCTCCGGCGCTGTCGGTCACCACGCCGCCGCCGGGGTCGTTGGGCTCGCCGGGCAGCGTCGCGGGGTCGCGGTACCGGTCGAGGTCGGCTCGAACGTCCTCGACGGTCAGGCCGCGGTACTGCAGGTACATCCGGAGGGCGTCCAGGTCCAGCCCACGGTAAGAGAAGGACGAGCGCAGGGCCGATAGCGAGCGGACGTCACGGAGCCGGCGGTCGTCGAAGTGGAGCATGGTGCCGTACTCCCGGACGGTGTCGGCGGCTGCGACGGGCCTGGCGACGAACATCGCCGGCGACACCCGGCCGGCGACGCCGTTGCGGGCCGCGAGTACGAAGGGGTAGACGACACCGGCCAGGACGGTGTTCGAGAGGATAGTCAGCGAGAAGACGCCGAGCGTGGTCCGGACGACCGGGAACTGGGAGGGGAGCCACGCCACACCCAGTTCCCAGAGGGCGTAGTGGGGGAAGGTCGGAAAGAGCAGGGCGATGACGAAGAAGGCCTTGGCGTCGGCCCCGCCGAAGCCGCCGACCAGCCAGAAGCCATACGAAAGCGGGACGACAATGCCGACGCTCAGCGCGGTCTGGAGCAGCAGCCGGCGGTCGGAGAGCGTCTCCGGACCCGAAAGGAGGACGGGCCCGACCTCCCAGGCGAGCAACAGGAGAGCGAGCGCCGCCAGCGGGTACCAGGTTCGGTTCGGGACCCGTCGGGTCCTGACGTCGCGGTAGGCCACCCAGGCGAAGGCCGGGAGAGCGAGCAGGCGGAGCAGGTCCGGCCACGAGGCGAACACGGTCGTCGGTGGGTCCCCCCTCACATTAGGGGTTGTGCATTCCCGGGTCGCTCGCCCCGCGACACACCAGCAGTCCCCGGGGATACTGATTTATACAACCCGAACAAACTGTCACGTGGTGACACGCACCATGCCAGACCGCACCGAGGTAACCCCGCGGCTCGACACGTACCACGCCCTCTACGAGAAGGAGTGGGACAGCTACGAACAGCTCCGTGAGTCCTTCGAGTGGGAGGTTCCGGCGGAGTTCAACACGGCGACGTACGTCTGCGACCGGTGGGCCGACCTCGACGGCGAGCGGACGGCAGTCTACGCCGAACTGCAGGACGGGACCAGCCAGGAGTACACGTTCGGCGAGGTGGAGGCGCTGGCGAACCGCCTGGCGAACTACCTCGCCGACCGGGGGGTGGGCACCGGCGACCGGGTCGCGGTCAACGGCACACAGCGGGTGGAGAACCTCGCGACCCACATCGCGGTCTGGAAGCTCGGCGCGATATCGGTCCCGCTGAGCATCCTGCTCGGCCCCGA
>CAZOWU010000123.1:0-6859 GCA_964583735.1 uncultured Halobacteriales archaeon
ACCAGGAGGGCTTTCTCCGCTCGGAGACCATGCTCGTCCAGACGATGGGACGGGCAGCCAGGAACGTCAACGGCGAGGTGGTCCTCTACGCAGACGCCCCCAGCGACGCAATGGAGTCGGCCATCGCCGAGACCCGCCGGCGCCGGGAGATCCAACGGGAGTACAACGAGGAACACGGCCACGAGCCGACGACCATCGAGAAACCGGTCGGGGAGACGAACCTCCCCGGTGCCGAGACCGATACCGGCGAGGCCGCCAGCCTCGACCCCGAGGACGCCGAGGCGGCCGCCCGTGCCATCGAGGAGCTAGAGACCCGGATGCAGGAGGCCGCCGACAATCTCGAGTTCGAACTCGCCGCCGACATCCGCGACCGGATCCGCGACCTCCGACAGGAACACGACCTCGCTAGTGACGATGACGGCGTCCCGGCACCCGAGCCCGACTTCGAGTAGCGTCTCGCGGTCCCCGAGAGGACGGCAGGCTTCTTTGTCGCGGGACCTGACGTCCGGCGTATGGGAGCTACCGACACGGACGCCGGTGTCGATACCGACATCCCCGAGGCCGCCACCGAGCGGACCGTCACCGCCAACGGCCAGCAGGTCCACTACCTGATTGCCGGCGACGGCGACCGGACACTCCTCCTGCTGCACGGCGGGATCATCAACGCCGCCCACATCACCTGGGGCGAACACATCGGGCCGCTGGCCGAACACGCCACCGTGGTCGCACCCGACCTACCGGGGTATGGCGCGAGCCCGCTGCCAGCGGGGGAGTGGTCGGTCCCTCACCACGCCGACACTGTCGCGGCCATGCTCGACGAGCTGGACGTCGAGAACGCGGTGCTCGCGGGCGTCTCGATGGGTGGCGGGGTCGCCGTCGGGGCGGGCCTGCAGGCTCCCGAGCGTGTCGACCGGCTGGTTACCTTCGACCCCTTCGCACTCGGCGGCGGGCTGCCCAACGGCCGGCTGTCCTGGCTGCTGGCGAACGTCCAGGTCACGAACCACGCGGCTATCGCCCTGATGCGCCGGAGCCGCGGGTTCGTCGAGCGCTCCGTCAACGGGCTCTGCCACGAGGGCAACGAGGTTAGCAACGTCACCGTCGACCGCGTGTTCCAGGAGGTCCAGCGGCCGAACGCGGGCGCGGCCTTCCGGAAACTCCGGTCGTACGAAGTGACACGAGAGGGGTATCGGACCGACTACTCGCCGCGGCTCGGGGAGCTGACGGTGCCCACGCGCTTCGTCCACGGCCGCGAGGACGACCTCATCCCACTCTCGGTCTCCGCGCGCGCCGACGAGCGAGCCCCCGACTCCGAGCTGGTCGTACTGGAGGAGTGTGGCCACATCCCGCCACTGGAGCTTCCCGAGCGGTCCCGGGAGCTGCTGGTAGACGTGCTCTGACCGGGTACCGCTCGTTTTCCGATGTCTCGACACGCGGCCACAGCCCGGCGAAGGTAATCCATCCGACACCCCCGGGTCGGCGGATTTGATATCGCGACATGTGGTTGATGAACCGGGCGCGGTCCGCGACACGGTGTCGAGAGTCGCCACCTCTCCGGCGCTGTCGCTCCGTTCGCGTCTGTGGTGGCTGGTGTACCCTCTGCTTCGGACACGGGGCCGCCTGTCCGGAATCCGGACCACGGGAGCCGCTGGCCGGGGACCCACCTGCCCTCGTGGCCTCGCCGGGGGGCACTGCAACGGCCGGTCGGCCTGGCTGTGCGAGAGTCCGTGACCCGCGTCGCAGTCCGGTGGTTCTTCCACACGGATACACCGTATGACACTATATCGAACCGGAGCGGCGGGGGGGCCACTGGGACAGCTGGATCCGACCCTCTCTCCGGTTGCTCAGTGGCGGCGTGTCCTCACCGCGCCAGGAGCGCTGTCCCCGAGAACCGGCACGGACTGCCATCGGCAGCCGGTCTACCCGCTCGAAGCGAGACCCCAATCCTGACTGTTATCACCAACCACGACAACGGTACTCGTATGACGTTCGACATGAACGGCAAGACCGCCGTCGTCACGGGAGCCGGGTCGGGGATCGGTCGCCAGACCGCACAGCGCTTCGCCGAAGCAGGCGCTGGCGTCGTCGTCGCGGACATCGACGAGGACGGTGGCCGACAGACCGTTGACGACATCGAATCGGACGGTGGTGATGCGACGTTCGTCGCTGCCGACGTCACCGAACCCGACGACGTCGCCGCCGTAGTCGACACGGCTGTCGAGACCTACGGCAGTCTCGACTTCGCGCACAACAACGCAGGGGTCGAGGGCGAGCAGTCAGGGGACCTCGCAGACCACAGCCGGGCCGACTGGATGCAGGTCATCGATATCAACCTCACGGGCGTCTGGCAGTGTCTAAAACACGAGATTCGGGCGATGAGCGACGACGGCGGCGCCATTGTCAACACGTCCTCACTCGCCGGGCTGCGGGCAGCCGGAACCGCTCCGTACGTCGCGAGCAAGCACGGCGTCATCGGCCTGACCCGGGTGGCAGCGACGGAGTACGCGGACGCCGACATCCGGGTCAACGCCGTCTGTCCCGGCGTGATCGACACGCCGATGGTCGACCGAGCCGAGGAGGAGAACCCGGAGGACCTCCAGCAACTCGTCCAGATGCAGCCGCTGGGTCGAAAGGCACAGCCCGAAGAGGTCGCGAACGCGGTCGTCTGGCTTTGCTCCGATGAGGCCTCGTTCGTGACCGGGAACGCGTATCCGGTCGACGGCGGCTACCTGGCGGTGTAGGACGCCCGCAACAGCGGTCAGCAACTCAGAGGTGGTCGTCGACTCGGGTGGCAGTCTGCTCGCCGACGCCCTCAATATTTTGAAGCTCTGCGAGTGAGGCGGCCCGGACTCCGTCGACGCTGCCGAAGCGGCCGAGTAGCCGCCTGCGGGTTTCGGGGCCGACGCCGGGCACGCCGTCGAGCGGTGTCGAGACCTCGTCGCGGACGGTCTCGTGGTACTGGCGGGCGAAGCGGTGGGCCTCGTCGCGAACCCGCTGGAGGAGGTGCAGATGGGGGGCGTCGTCGGGCCAGTTCTCGACGCCGCCGGGCGTCACGACCCGTTCGTCGCTCTTCGCGAGGGCGACGACGGGGACGTCCCAGCCCACCTCGCGGAGGGCGTCCTGTGCCGCGCCGAGCTGTCCCTCGCCGCCGTCGACCAGCAGCAGGTCCGGGTCCGGGCGGTCGTCCCGTCCCTCCCGGGCCCGCTCCGCGCGCCACCGTACGAGTGCCCGCATGTTGGCGTAGTCGTCGTTTCGCTCCGCCAGCTTCTTGCGCCGGTACCCCTCTTTGGCCGGTTCGCCGTCGACGAAGGTGACGTCACTGCCCACGACGGCCCTGCCCTGGGCGTGGCTTACGTCGAACCCTTCGACCCGCGTGGCGGCGTCGAGCCCCAGCGCCTCGGCCAGCGCTCGCGTCCCGTCACGGGCTGGCGCGGTTCGGCGGGCGTTTTTCGTCGCCAGGTCGACCAGCGTCGCCTCCCGGCCCGCACCCGGTACCCGAAGCTCCGTCCCCGCGCTCGCCAGCCAGGACTCGATGTCTTCGCCCGGACCCTCGGCACCACCGGTCTCGCCTGCTCCACCGGTCTCGCCTGCTCCACCGGGGTCGCCGCTCGCACGCGGGTGTTCGGGGCAAAGCACCACCGCCGGCAGCTCCCGTTCGGCGTAGTACTGTGTGAGAAACGCGGCCAGCACGTCCGCCGCATCGGCTCCTTCGGGTGTGTCCAGGCTGTAGCGGTCGCGCTCGACGAGCTTGCCGTCCTCCGCCCGCAGGCGCGCGACTGTGGCGCCGGTGCCCTCGAGGGAAATGCCGAGTACGTCGACGGTCCGTCCCTCGGGGTCCTGAGCGGCCACGACCCCGCCGCCCTCGCCGTGGAAGGACTCGACGGCGTCCAGCCGGTCCCGGAGGTTCGCAGCCCGCTCGTAGGCCTGCGCCTGTGCTGCTCCCTCCATCTCCCGGCGCAGCGGCTCGGCGAGGACCCCTGTTTCGCCCTCGAGGAACCGCTCGACGGCCTCGACGTCGGCGAGGTAGTCCTCGGTGCTGACCTCGCCGGTACAGGGGGCCGTACAGAGGCCGACCTCGTAGTCGAGACAGGGACGGTCCCGGTTGCGGTACTTGTGGTCTGAACAGCCCCGGACGCCGTAGACCTCCCGCAGGGCTTTCACGACGGTCTCGACCCGGCCCATGTCGGTGAAGGGGCCGAAGACCGTCGCGCCCTCGTCGGGGTCGCGGGTCACCTCGATACGGGAGGCGTTGTGGTCGGTCAGCTGAACCAGTGGGTAGGACTTGTCGTCTTTCAGTCGGACGTTGTACCGGGGTCGGTGCCGCTTGATCAGGTTGGCCTCCAGCAGGAGTGCCTGGGTCTCGGTGTCGGTAACGGCGGGCTCTATCCGCCCGGCCTCCCGCACCATCCGGGCGATCCGCTCGCTACGGGGGTCGGCGTACGAACGCACTCGGCCGCGGACCGAGACGGCCTTGCCGACGTAGAGCACCCGGTCGCCGGCGAGAAACTGGTAGACGCCGGGCTCGTCGGGGAGTTCGGCCGCCCGCTCTCGGACCGCCTCCCGGTCCATAGGGGTGTTTGGGTACCGTCGGCAATCAGCCTCACGCTCTCCACGGCTGGTGGCTCCTCTGTCCTTCGCGACACCGCTTCCTCTCACTCAGCGCCGATGCGGCTATGTGTCCGGTCGTCCAACGCCCGGTATGATCGTCGCCGAGGCTGACGGGACGCTCCAGTTCGTCACGCAGCCGGCTCACGCTGCCCTGGCCGGCCAGTTCGCCGACCACTGGGGTGGTGCCGTCGAGTCACCAGCGCCGCGCGCCCCCGCCGTCCACGCTGCCTACGCCCACGACGACGGCTGGCTCGCCTACGACCAGGTCCCCCACCTGCACGACGACGGACGCGTCGTCGACTTCCGGTCGGTTCCGGACGGCGTGTGGGTCGACCTCTACGAATCGGGGGTCGACGCCGTCGCCGCGGCCGACGCCGCCGCCGGCCTGCTGGTCTCGATGCACGGGGCCGGGCTCCGGCGCCGGCGCTACGGGCTCTCGCCGTCCTGGCCGGACACGCCGCCGGCCTTCGAGGCGTACGTTGCCCGGGAGGAGGACCGTCAGACACGCCTCGCGGATGCCCTCCGGGCGGCCGACCGGCTCGCCGACGCCGACTTGGCGCTCCTCGACGCGCTGGACGACGCTGGCACGCCGCCCGCGGACCACGACAGCCGGCTGTGGCGCAACTACCAGCGGCTCCAGGCCTGGGACGCACTCTCCCTGTTTCTGTGTCTGTCGGTCGTGCCAGACGTGACCAACCTGGAGCGCGTCCCGACCGGCCCGGGCGCGGAGACGGCTGTCCGGGTTGAGCGGGACGGGGACGCGGAACCCGAGGACGGGCCCAGCGCGGATAGGGGGAGCTACCGCCTCGACCCCTACCCCTTCGAGACTGCGCCGCTGCGGGTGACGGTTCCAGTCCGAACAGTCCAGGGAGGGTTCGATTCCGAATCCATCCTCCGGCGGCGCTACTACGAGTCGCCCCGCGAGGAGAAGGCGTTCACGTTGCGGCCGGCGTGACGGTGCGCCTGCAGCGACCACTCACTCCAGAACCCCCCGCGTCAGGTGTCGGCGCGCGCTGTCGCGGCTCTGTGCTGCGACAGCCGCCGTGTGAGGGATGGGCTGAGGGGGTTCGGCACGCTCCCGGCCGACGCGGCAGATACAACAGGCTCCCGTTCGACCGTGGAGTATGAGCGGCGAGGACCCCGACGAGGGCGAGCACGTCTGGCTGGTGGAGCGCGACTACGACCAGAAGGGACTGGTCAGGCTGGTCTACGCCACGCCCGACGGCAGCCGTCACCTCACTCGCGAACTCTCCCAGCAGATGCTCCAGCGGACGACGGTGACGGCCGCCCGGTCGGTCGCTGCCGACCGGCTCGAACCCACCCCCGACCCCGACCGGGAGCGCTACGCCACCGAGGCCGAGCGGATGGCCGACCGCAACGACCCCGACGACCCGGTCTGACCCGTGCCGGGACCGAACGGCACGAGACCGGCAGCTGCCGGGTCAGTTCGCTCGAAAAATCCGTGATGCGGGAGGCAGCGACGTCGCTCTACGCTTCGACGGCTTCGGATGCCTGCTCGGAGATCTCCTCGACCTGCTGGGCGACCTCTTCCTGGGCCTCGGTCATCTGTTCGCGGAGCTGGTCGACCTGCTCGGAGAGCCCGTCGACGGCCTCGACGGACTGGCCCTCGAGGTCGCGGTGGGCCTCGAGCAGGAGGTCGAGCTGCTCGTCGAGCGCGTCCAGGTAGTCCTCGGTCAGCTCTTCGCCGGCCTCGGTGTTCTGCTCGAATTCGGTCGTGACTTGTTCGAAGGCCTCGGCGTGGCTCGAGAGGAGCGTCTCGTACCCCTCGTCGACGGCCTCGCGGACGTCCGCGACGGCCGACTCCATGCCGGGGACGTTGGTCTCGAGGGCATCGAGCAGGCTGTGGGTGGCCCGCTGCTGGAGTTCGACGGTCGAACGCTGGGCCGACTCGGTGCTCTCCATGCTGTCGAGGACGGCCTGCCCGGCGCGGTGCTGGAATTCGACGGTCTGCTCGACGGCCCGCTGGCTCTGCTCGATGCTCTGGCGCTGCAGTTCGAAGACGGTCGTGACGGGACTGGTGTATTCAGTCATCGTATCTCTCTATACACCCCCGCGATAGATAAGCATTCCGTTTCTTACCATCTGATACCATCCAGTGCCATCGCCGGGAATACCCGCTCCATCGGTCCGCCTGTCAATTCCGACCCTGTCCTGGTCAGGCTGAGGTCCTCTTCGGCACCCCCTACATCGCGGTCGTCGTCCCCTGCTCTGGGTCGTCGTCCCCTGCTCTGGG
>CAZOWU010000124.1:0-6766 GCA_964583735.1 uncultured Halobacteriales archaeon
AGGACCTGGGGATGTACGGCCACCGCAAGTCCGTCGACCGGACGTTCAAGCGGATCATGAACGAGGGCAAGGAGAACTTCCTGCCGATCGTGACCGGCCACCAGGGTGAACCGCGCGCGATGCTGACCCGGATGGGTCGCGGCGAGACGCCCTACGAACTCGACGACGGCGACAAGGTTCTGTTCTCGGCACGGGTCATTCCTGAGCCGACAAACGAGGGCCAGCGCTACCAGTCCGAGCGCCTGCTCGGGATGCAGGGGGCCCGGATCTACGACGACATCCACGTCTCGGGCCACCTCAGCAGCGAGGGCCACTACGAGATGCTGGACACCCTCCAGCCCCAGAACGTCGTCCCCGCCCACCAGGACATGGGCGGGTTCGCCCCCTACGTCGACCTCGCGGAGAACCAGGGGTACAAGCTCGGCCGCGACCTGCACGTCACGCGCAACGGCAACATGATCACCCTCGTCGAGGAGTAGATGGCGGGGCAGCAGGCGGTCGAGCGGGCGGTCGCCAGCCGCCGGGAGCGGGTCAACGAGGCCATCGACGAGGACCTCCCTCTCGTCGAACCCGAGCGGCTCTACGAGGCCTCCCGTTACCTCCTGCAGGCCGGCGGCAAGCGACTCCGGCCGACGGTGCTGTTGCTCGCGGCCGAGTCGCTCGCGGACGTCCCACCGCTTTCGACGGAATACCGCTCCTTTCCCGCCGCCGAGGGTGAGGTGGACGTCATGCGAGCGGCGGTCAGCGTGGAGATCATCCAGTCGTTTACCCTGATCCACGACGACATCATGGACGACGACGATGTCCGCCGCGGGGTGCCGGCGGTCCACCGGGAGTTCGACCTCTCGACGGCCATCCTCGCCGGCGATACCCTCTACTCGAAGGCCTTCGAGAACATGCTGAAGACGGGAGCGACGGCCGAGCGCTCGGTCCGGGCGCTCTCCGAACTCGCAACCACCTGCACAGAGATCTGCGAGGGGCAGTCAATGGACATCGACTTCGAGGGGAGGGCAGCGGTCACGCCAGACGAGTACCTGCGGATGGTCGAACTCAAGACGGCTGTGCTGTACGCCACCGCGGTATCGATCCCGGCGGTCATTCTCGGCCACGACGACGCCGTCGAGCCGCTGCACAGCTACGGCCTCGACATCGGGCGTGCCTTCCAGATCCAGGACGACCTGCTCGACCTGACGACGCCGACCGAAACGCTCGGAAAGCAGCGCGGTAGCGACCTCGTCGAGGGCAAACAGACCCTTATCACTGTCCACGCCCGCAACCAGGGTGTCGACGTCGACGACCTGATTGAGGGGGACTCTGTCGAGGCGGTCACCGAGGCGGAGATCGACGCCGCACTCGACCGGCTCGAAGCGGCCGGCAGCATCCAGTTCGCCCGCGAGCGTGCCCGCGGGCTGGTCCGGAGCGGAAAGAATCACCTCAACGCGCTGCCGGACAACGAGGCAAGCGACCTGCTCGCCTCCGTAGCGGACTACCTCATCGAGCGGGAGTACTGATACTGCCGGCTGTACGTCTGGTAAGAATCTCGCCATCCCGAGGTGGCAAGTATCTTCACGAAGGGACAGCCGGCAGTCTGAGGCAGACCGTTTCTCGCGTCGTACGGTACATCAGCGACGACGGCGTCTGGCGTGTTGCCGACCTCTGATAGTGATTGCTGTGACTCGTTACCGCCGGGCGGTCACAGATCGGCCGAGTCGCCTCTCAAAACACCGATATTCTCACAGGATGCCGAAAATAATCACAGCAATCAATATGAATCGGAACGGCCGCCCAGGTGAACGTCACCCGACGGGTTCAGGAGCTGAACACGTAGACAGCGCCCGAGTCCTCACTGGCGCCGTCGCCTTCCCGTGCGCCGACAAACGCCGTGTCTGCGGTGCTGCTCAGCGCCAGTCCCGAGCCGAACGTGTCGCCCGTGTTCCCGTCGGTGGGGACGAGTTGCTGGGTCTCCGTTCCGGGCCATCCCTCCTCCCCGTCGAAGACGTAGGCCGCACCCGATTCCCCCCCGCTGCCGTCGTCGGCCGGAGCACCGACCAGTGCGGTGGTCCCTGCGACGGTTACTGTGCTGCCGAACTCCGCCTCACTGGCCGCAGCAGAGCCCCTGAGCGACGCGAGCTTGTTCAAGGACCCGCGCTCGTAGACGTGGACCGCCCCGGACTCGCCGGCACGCGGCGCGCCCACGAGCGCCGCATTGTCGGTCAGGGCGACGGCCGCACCGAAGTCCTGGAACGTGCCTGGTTCGATAGTTTGGCTGGCGCTGTCATCCGAGAGGTCGTAGACGTACACTTTACCGGGTCCGCCGGACCTGAAGTTGGTCACTGCGGGCGCCCCGATGAGGAGTGTGCCCCCGTCGACGGCCAGTCCGGCAGCCGGCAGACCGTTTTCGGTGCTCAATTGCGTCGACTCGGTTGTCTCGGACCAGCTACTGCCCGACTGACCGAACACGTACGCGTCGTCGTAGCCGCTGACGACAGCAGTGTCGTTGTCAGCGTCGAGAGCGACGGCCTCGTAACCGATGCTGGTGGGGCTGTCGGACGGACTGAGGGCTGCCGCTTCGGCCCATCCGCTGTCACCGTGCGTGTAGATGTACGCCTCTCCGGCGCCGGGAGCACTGATCAGCGCCGTGTCACCGTCGAGGTCGACCGAGGTTCCGAACCCGTCGCTGTCGTCGGACGTGCTGAGGATTTCTTGCTGACCCCACCCCTCAGCGTCTTGCTCAAGGACGTACACCGACCCGTTCGGTGCGCCGACCATCGCCGTGCTACCGCTGACGGAGACAGCGCGGCCGTACTCGTCGTCGGTGGCCCCGCCGCTCGGGAACAGCTTCGACTGCGGAAGGTATCCGGCGTTGGCGCTGCTGGCGCTGTTGTTCCGGCACTGCTCGGTGTAGAGGCCGACGTCGAAGGCCACACGGTCTGACTGGATCTCGTTGCCGGCTTCGACCGGCACCCGCCACGCCAGCACGACCGAGTGTGCGGTGTTCGTCGAGAAGCAGTTCCGACCCTGCCCTCCGAACTGGCCCGCGGGCTCGTCGCCGGGCAATCCGAGCCCTTCACCGGCCGTCAGCGCGTTCAGTACCTGGCGCAGCGAGCCGGAGGCGACGAGTGACGCCGAGCCCTGGACCGCGTCGCCGTCGTCGACCCAGATGGCCGCCTGCACGGCGTCCAGCAGTTCGACGATATTGCTCTTCTCGGCGTCGGCCCCGGACTCGGGTTCGTTGCGACCGTTCTCCTCGGCCGCGGTCAACTGTCCCTGGAGCCACACGAACCCCGGGTTGTCACACAGCGCGAAATCGAACACGACAGAGCCGAAGTCGCCCGGCTTCACGTCCGTGAGGTCGATCGCTGGCGGTGAGCCGTCGGCGTCACCCAGGCCGTCGGGACACGGATTGTCGGGTGCACTCGACGGGTCGTATCCGGAGGGGAAGCTGTCGACCCGGATGTCCTCGAGGAACGTCCCAGCCTCGGTCTCGCTGGCGACCGAAACCGACGTCACGTCGGTCGCGTTTGCCGGGAGCGCGACCCTGGTCGGGTCGCTGAGACTGCCACTCTCCCGCTGGAAGGGGACAGTGGTGCTCGCCTGGTTCGAGTAGTACGACTCCCAGGCGACGCGCATGTCGAGTTGGCCGGCGACGACGCGGTTGTTCCTGAACTGTTCCTCGTCGCTGAACAGGGCGCTCGTGCCCAGGCCGGCGCCAGCGCCTGCGGCCCCGACTGCGCCGACGCTCGCCAGCAGCTTCCGCCGCGAGATGTTAACTTCCTTTGACATTATTACAGGTTGACCGTCGCGAACACCGGGAACCGGTCGTCAGTCTTTGCGAACAGTCGTGCGCGAATACTGCTGGTGGTGAATCCGGCACCAGAGGACCCGGAGACGTCGAACATCAGCCTTAGCTCCTCGTTAGTGCTGTCGTAGCTGCTGCCGGACGGTGTTGTGCCGCCCCCGCGATTGACGACCCAGTGGTCGCCAAAGCGGATGGTTTCGGGGTCGATGTCGCCGGGGTTGTCGTACTCGACCCAGGAGGACTCGTCGCCGGGTGCGGTACCGGGAGCACCGGCGTCTTCGTAGAGGTTCTCATAGTCGCCCGTTCCGTCTCCGATGACCACAGTGACGCTATCTTTCTCTCTCGGGTCGTGCCCGTTCTGAATTTCCATCGGCGGCCGCGCGGCGTGGGCCGGGGGAAGCGCCCGCATCGTGATTGGCGGAACGACGTAGTTGGCCCGTCGCCGGGTCGTGAGGTAGCCAACGATGCCATTGTTTTCTTCGGAGACATCCAGTGCTCCGTGTTCGATCCGTGCGTCGCCGTCGAGCCCGAACCCGGTCGGGCCGTCGGCGGTGTCGAACTCGACGCCGTTCATCGCCGCCCGCATGTAGGCCATGTAGGGGTTGAAACGCATCAGCGCGTTGAAATGGTTGCCCGGCTTCTCGTTGGAAACCCCGGCGAAATCCCGCCGGAGCATGACCTGCTCGGCCTCCTGGTCGCCGTCGTGGCCCGGCAGGTCGGCGTCGTACTCCTCGCCACGTTCGTCGCCCTGGACTTCCAGTCGGGCTGGGTGGTCGCTTGGGAGTCCACCGTTACCCCCGTTGACAAGCCGGTTGTTGAGGTCGAACCGTGCGCGGGCAACCTTCTGTACGTGGCCGACCACACCCTCGTCGTTGGCGTGTTCTTGGGTCTTCTCGGCGATATCGGTCCCGCCGTCGGAGATGTTGCGCATCGGCTTGTCCCCGGGTGCGTTCGAGTTCCCGAGTTCGTCGCCGACCGTCCCAGTGTTGTCCGTGTCGTGCTCTGGGCTGAACATCCGGTTGATGCGGCCCTCAACGCTCTCGTGGTCGTCGTACCACCCGTCGTCGTCATCGCCAACGTTCGACCCGAGGTTGATGTCGAGCTTCGAGAGGTGCTGGATCGACCCCTGAGCGAACGCCCCCGGCGGTTTGGGGATGACGAGCCGCTGGTCCTCGAGCATCGTCGCGTTCGTCTCCCGGGGGACGCTGTTGCGGAACAGGTCGTTGAACCCCATCGAGAGCACCGCGTCGTCGGGGATCTTCGTGTCGTCGAACTCGGTGCGCTTCTCGAGGTTCTCGCTCACCGTGTCGTGGCCGACGAACCCGACCCGACGGTCCGGCGGTTCCTCGGGCCGCGTGAAGACCCCGTCGAACGGCGCATCGAACTCGACTCCATTGATTTTGTCGCCCTCCCACAGCGCCTGCTCGGCGGCCAGGACGTGTTCGGGATTGTCGCTGGACATGTGCACGACGGCGTCGTAGTCACCCGCGACGACGCCCGTCTCCCCGTCCGGTTCTGGGTTATCCTGGTCTTCTTCACGCTCGAGTGTGACACCCGGCAGACTGAGCAACTGATCGGGCGTGAGCAGTCCCGGTTTGGCCGCCCCGGAGTTCGGGTCCAGGCCCCGGGGAAGCGGATAGTCACCGTCCCCGCCGAACCGCTCGAAGTACGCGGGCGAGTACCCGATGGTGAACAGCAATCCCTCGTGGCCCCAGCCGAACGCCTCCTCGAGTTTGTTCAGCGCCTCTTCAACCCTCTGGCGGTCGCCGGAGTCGGGAGTTCGGTCCGGCAGATAATCCATGTTGAGAAGCAGCTGTGATTCGGGCGGGACTGATGTCTCCTTGTCCTCGTCGTACAGCTCGTACGCGTCCCATGCGTGCTGGCGGTTGTTCCGCTCGGCCACCGAGACGTCGCTTGGGGTGTCGGCCGCCGCCGCCCCCGACAACCCGTACAGCCCGACAGCCGTCGAGAGTGCGCTCGCACTCCCGATGGTGAGCGCGGCCCGCTTGAACGAGCGCTCGTCGAGCCCGCGCTCTGAACTCTGGTCGTTTTGTAGTGATTCCTCTGCTTGTCCCTCATCGTGAAATGGGCATGTCATATTTCCACCCCGGCGACTGCACCGCCACCCCCAGTCGCCTTACACCATTCAATGGGTAATGAATAATAAATATGGTGGCTGGTTTTCAATCAGTATACACTTTGTCCGGCACAACCAGCAGAACGTGCGGGTCGTCTCTCACGGACGGCGACCGAGCCGTCGGACCCGACGTATCGACAGACGGGCTGTATTCAGCGTATCGCAGCTCCACCGGCCGCTGCGGGAGGGAGCTCTTCGCGCTCGAAGCCCGCCAGTACTGCCCGCTGTACCCGTGTTATACACCGGTGTGCGAAGATGCTGCATGGGACGGCTCGTGAGGTATCTGGGGCTCAAGCGGTCGCGGAGCTGCTGCCAGCAGTACGAGGAGGCGTCCTTTCGAACGTCGTTTTTCGCTGAGCGACCGGGCACACATCCTCCTCTGTCCCGCAGAACAGCAGTCCCCGCGGTTCCTCCACCTCGACACGTCGGCTGTCGTGTGGCAAGGCCACCGGCCTGGTGACTACAGCTTGCGCTCGGCGTCCTCTGCCAGTTCGCGCATCCGCTTGCCGACGCGGCCGGCATCGGAGAATTCGTCCTCGCTCATCGCGTTGGCCAGGGCGTTGCCCAGCACAAAGACCGCGTGTTTGTGCTCGCTTTTCGACATGTGAACCTCGTCCGGCGTCACGTCCAGCTCCTCGTACGGTTCGAACAGCGCGGGGTCGACCTGCTCCAGCCCCGCGAAGTACTCTTTGATCATGACCATCTGCTCGTGGAGTTCGAGCAACTCGTCTTTGTGCATGCCGAGGATACGACGGACGCGCGGTTAAACCTTGCCTGAGAGCCGATACCAGAACGCGGCCGTCAGAAGACGTACTCGTCGTCGTGGCCCA
>CAZOWU010000125.1:0-6729 GCA_964583735.1 uncultured Halobacteriales archaeon
CCGAGGGGACCGGGCTCGACCCCGCGGAAGCCGCAGGCCGGTACGCCGACCTGGGCGCCGCCGGGGTCCTCTTCACCGACGTGGACGTCGAAGGCCGGATGGAGGGGGTCCGGACGGAGCCAGTCCGCCGGGTCGTCGAAGCCGTCGACGTCCCCGTGGTCGCCAGCGGCGGCGTCGGCACTGTCGAGGACGTCCGGGCGCTGCGCGAGGCCGGGGCCGCGGCCGTCGTCGTCGGGTCGGCGCTGTACGAGGGGGAGTTGACGCTTGCCGAGGCACAACGCGCAGCCCGGGAGTAGCGGGAAGACGCCGGCGACGATGGCCAGTCCGGCGCCGACCAGCGGGGCGACCGCTTCGGCACCGGTCACTGCCACGCCGTCACCCACAGTCTGTGGCTGCCGGGATAGTCGGGTGCCGGGTCGACTGTCAGGTCGGGGATTGGTTTCATTGCGTTACCTAGTTTGTATCCGAACCTATATGTACGATCGCCGATGTAAATACAACCGGATGTCAGAGACGTCGTCAACACGTAAGCAGTCCGATAAATCGGTCGAGGAGAAGAATGCGACGGCCTGTCCGGTCGTCGAAGCTGTCGAGGAGGTCGGTTCGCAGTGGCGGCTCATCGTGCTGTACGACCTCGAGGAAAGTGAAAAACGGTTCAACGAACTCAAGCGCTCGACGGGCGCCTCGTCGCGCACGCTCTCGCGCGTGCTCGACGACCTCGAGGACGCCAGTCTGGTCAACCGCCGGGTGGAGGACCGCCCCGTCGCGACCTACTACTCGCTTGCCCCGAAGGGGGAGGCGCTCTGCCCCGTCTTCGACGAGGTCGAGGCCTGGGCAGCGGAGTGGCTGTAAGCAGACTCGCCCGCCGCCTCACCGCTCGCCGACCCGCTCCAACACCCGCTCGGCCTGCTTGCGGATCGGCGCCTCGATCAGCTCGCCGTCGAGCATGAACACGCCTTCCTCACGCTCGGCGGCGGCCTCGGTCACCCGGCGGGCCCACTCGGCGTCCGCCTCACTCGGTGTGAACACGTCGTTGACCGGCTCGACCTGTGCGGGGTGGACCGCCATCTTCCCATCGTAGCCAAACTGGAGGGCGGTCTCGGCTGCGGCCCGTAACGACTCCGTGTTGTGAATGTCGGTGTGGATCCCGTCCAGCGCGTCCACGCCCGCGGCGGCTGCGGCGATGGCGACCCGCTGGCGGGCATAGAGCAGTTCCTCGCTGCCCTCCGTTCTGGTCAGCCCCACGTCCCCTGCGAGGTCCTCGCCACCGAAGAGCAGCGAATCGACAGCCGGCGTGTCGGCGACCGCCTCCGCTTCGAGCACGCCCCGGGCGTTCTCGACCAGGGCGTGAACCGGTAGGTCCAGCCCCACCTCCGCCAGCCGGTCGGTGAGGGCAGTGACGTCCTCCGGCGCCGTGACCTTCGGGAGGACGACCCCGTCCGTGCTGGCGGCGACGGGGTCGCTGGCGACGGTCTCGACGTCGGCGGCCATGGGCTCTGCGCGGCCGTTCACCCGGACCCAAAGTTCCGCGTCGACTGTCAGGTCGTCGAGAACCCCACGGAGTACCTCGCGGGCGCGCTCCCTGTCAGCGGGCGCGACCCCGTCCTCCAGGTCGAAGACGAGGACGTCCGCGCCGGCCTCGGGCGCCGAGCGCAGCTTGTCCGGGCTGTCCGCGGGCGTGTACAGCACACTCCGTCGTGGCATACCGACCCTTCGTTACCCAGCGTGTCAAGTCCTCGGTCGCTGCCGGCAAAGCCCAGCGGGGCTGACCCCGACCCTTTTCAGCCGACTGCACGAAACGGGCGCCATGACCGGGCGCTACTACGAGGAGTTCGAGGTCGGCGAGACCATCGAACACCCGCGGACCCGCACGATCAGCGAGGCTGACAACCAGCGCTTCTGTGACATGACGATGAACCAGCAGCCCCTCCACCTGGACGCCGAACACGCCGCCGACACCGACTTCGGCGAGCGCATCGTCAACGGGCTGTACACGATGGCGCTGGCAACAGGGATGACCATCCCCGAGACCACCGACGGGACCATCGTCGCAAACCTCTCCTACGACGAGGTCGAGCACCCCAACCCCGTCTTCCACGGCGACACGGTCAGCGCGGAGACGACTGTCACTGACAAGCGCGAAACCAGCGACGGCGAACGCGGGGTCGTGACGATGCACGTCACGGCCCGCAAGCAGGACGACACCGTCGTCTGCGAGTTCGACCGGACCGCGCTCTCGCTGAAACGCGAGCACGCGGCGGAGTGATGGCCGAGGAGGGCGGGACAGAGGCCGACAGCCGCGGGCGGGCAGCCGGGGCAATCGGCCGCCTCGGGGCCGCCCGCGCCCGCTACCGCACCCGCGTCGCCCGCGGGCCCGACCCGGCAACTGTCGCCAGGGTTGCCCTCGGGACGACAATCCTGCTGGCGGGCGCCCACAAGCTGGTCGCGCCCGGCGTCTGGGCGGGCTATATTGTCGGCTGGGCCGAGCCGCTTGTGGTCGTCTCCCCCCGGACGTTCATGTGGTTCAACGGCCCGCCGGAGGTGCTCGTGGGCGGGCTGTTGCTCGCCGACCGGTACACCACGCTCGGGGCGACGGTCGTCGCGGTCTCGCTCGCGGGGACGCTCGCCTACCTCGGACTCGCGGCGCTGACGGGCACGGTCTTCGCGACGGCCGTCGTCCGGGACGTGGGGCTGTTCGGGCTGGCGGTCTCGGTACTGGTGACCTCGGCACGGTGACGGTCGGTCGGAGGGCTCGGTTGGAGGCCTCGGTCAGCCGAGTGGGCCGGCGAGTTCGAAGACGAAAAAGAGATAGTACAGGGAAATTCCGAGCAGCACCGACCCGGTGATGACGTTGACGGCCCGACGGTGGGTCGTCAGGACCCCCAGCACGCGGTCGCGCCAGGGCTCGGACACGACCGCGAACCCGAGCAACGGGCTCGCCATGCCGACGCCGAACGCACCGAAGTTGGCGATACTGGAGACAGGGTCTGTAAAGAGAAACGCCCGGGCGAAAAACACCGAGATGAATCCCGGATTGCACGGCAACACGACCGCTCCGAAGAACGCGCCGTAGGCGAACGCCGAGAGCGACGGGAACCGGGTCTGAGGCGGCTCGATCGTGGAGAGCCGGGCCTGTGGGTGCAGGTCGGCGATCAGCACGACCCCCAGGACCGCAAGCAGCGCGAACGCCGGCGGGGAGACCAGTTCGACGACGGCCGTCAGCGACGTCTCGAGCAGTGTCGTGAACAGGATGCCGATAGCGGCCATGAACGCGATCACCCCCAGTGCGACGAGGCCGCCGAGAACGGCGATGGACGGTGCGTCCTCGTCCTGGCTGGAGAGAAACGCCAGAAACCCCGGATACAGCGGGATGACGCAGACGGCCGAGAGTGGTGTTGCCAGCCCGAGTGTGAACGACGTCACAACCTCGGTGGCGGTACTCATCTCAACAGTCGGCCGCGGTCGACTGGATCTCCTCGGCGGACTGCTGGCTCCCGGAGAAAAACTCCGCCACGCCTTCGTCGCAGGCCACGATGACCGGCGTACTCGGGGCGTTGGTGACGGTCGGTCCGAACTCCGCGACCAGCGACTCGGTCATCTCGGTCGGTGCAACTGCGAACCGCCAGTCGAACCCGTTCTGCTCCGCGTGTCGTCTGACCTTCTCCGCCTCCTCGTTCGGGTCGGTGTTGAGGCTCACAACGGTGACGGACCCGTCGGTGTTCGACAGTGTCTCCGACTGGCGCTGGCACTTCGGGCACCAGACGGCAAACGACTGGACCGCAACCGGTCCGGACAGCCCGTCGATGCTGAACGTCTCGTCTGTCAGCACGTCGGTCAGCTCTGTCGTCCGCCACGACCGCTCTGTGCTGTCCGTCGTCCCACCGTCCGAGGCCCCGCTCGTGTCGGGGCCACCCTCGCCGCCCACACAGCCCGCCAGTGCCCCCACACTCAGCGTCCCGGTCGCTGCGAGGAGATGTCGCCGTGAAAGATGAGGGCTGGAGCCGTTCGTGCCGTCTTGTCCGCACATACCTGTACCACGGGCGGGTCGAAGTAATAGGTTATTCAAATTTCGTTCAAATTTCACCCGGAGTCGGTACCCCGAGGCCGGCTCCGTGCCACCAGACGTACCGGCGACAGCCGCACGCTGCGGTCCGGCCGGCCAGACGCCCCCCACCGCCGTTCAGTCCCCGTTCCGGCGGGAACCGGAACGCTATTGCCCGTCACCCGCATGCTCTCAGCGCATGAGAGCCCGCACACCGGGGAGCGTGACGGTCGTGTTCGCGCCGGTCGAGGACACCTCGCTTGGCGTGAGTTTCGCCATCAGCGACGGGGTCGTCGCGTCGGTCGAGCCCGCCGACTCGACCGCGGTCAGCCTCGATGGCGAGCGAACGTCCTTCGAACCCGTCGAGATTGCCCTCGAGACGCTGGGTGTCGCAGCCGACATCGAGCTAACGAGCGAGGTGCCCGTCGGCCGCGGGTTCGGCGCCAGCGGCGCGGCGACACTGTCGACGGTCCTGGCGGCCAACGAGGAGTTCGGGCTCGGCCGCTCGCGCGAGGAACTGGTCGAGGTGGCCGCGCGGGCAGAGGTCGAGGCCGGCACAGGGCTGAGCGACGTCTACGTCCAGGAGATGGGGGGCTTTGCCTACGACACCGGCGAGGGGCGCCAGCGCGTCGCTCGCGAGGACGAACTCCGGTACGCCTCCTGGGGTGGGATCGCCACCGGCGACGTGCTCGGCGACCCGTCCGCCGTCGACCGTGTCCAGGCCGCCGGTCACGAGGCCCTCGGGACGTTCGACCCCGAGATGGACCTGCCCGACCTGTTCGACCTCTCGTGGGAGTTCGCGGAGGCCACCGGGCTCGTGACCGACGCCGTCCGCGAGCGAGTCGAGGACGTACAGGCCGGAACCGGTGCGGCGACGATGGCGATGGTCGGCGAGACCGTCGTCGGCGTCGGGAGCGGCGACGCGCTTCCCGAGCGCACGCGGATCGAGCCCGAAGGCGGGCACGTGCTGTGAGCGCCCCGCGCCGCGGGCGCCGAACCGGCGGCGCCGGCCGCAATCCTCACAACACCGTGCCGTGTTTCTTTTCGGGCAGTTCCTTTGTGACGTCCTCGTAGAAGGCAAACCGCGCTTCCAGTTCCGCCCGGAGTTCCGACGGTGGGACAACCTCGTCGATGACCACCTCGCTGGCCATCCGGCGGATATCGATGTCCTCGCGGAACTCCTCGCGCAGTTCCCGCTCGCGGGCCGCGCGCTCCTCGTCGTCCTCGATGGCATCGAGTTCGTTGGCGTAGACCGCCCGGACCGCCGCCTCGGGGCCCATAATGCCGATCTCGCCGGAGGGGAGGCCGATGACGCTCTCGGGGTCGTAGGCCGGCCCGCCCATCGCGTAGATGCCGGCGCCGTAGGCCTTCCGGACGACGACAGTCTGCTGGGGGACCGTCGCCGAGGAGGTGGCGTAGATGAACCGTTTGCCCTGCTCCAAGATCCCCTCCTTCTCGACCTGTGAGCCGGCCATGAAACCGGGCGTGTCACAGAGGTACAGGACGGGGATGTTGAACGCGTCGGACTTCCAGATGAACTGGGCGGCTTTCTCGGCGGCGTCGGGGAAGATGGCGCCGGCGCGCTGGGCGGGCTGGTTGGCGACGACGGCGACCGGCCGGCCGTCGACCCGGCCGTAGCCTGTGACGATCTCCGGGCCATAGTCGGGCTGGAGTTCGAGGAAGGAGTCGGCGTCGACGACCCGCTCGATGAGCCGGTGCATGTCGTAACCCCGCCGCGGGCCCTGGGGAATGACGCTGTCGATACCACGGGGCGAGTGGGCGGGGTCGCTGCCCGCCGTCTGCGGTGGCTGCTGGTCGGCGTTGTCGGGCAGGTAGCCGATCAGCCGGGCGACCAGTTCGCGGGCGTGTTCCTCGTCGTCGGCCACGAGGTCGGCGCTGCCGGAGTGGCGGGCGTGGACGTCGGGACCCCCGAGGTCCGCGAGGCTGATCTCCTCGCCAGTGACCATCTCGACCATCCGCGGGGAGGCAATTGCCATCGCCGACATCCCGCGGACCATCACGGTGAAGTCGGCGAAGACGGGGGTGTAGGCCGCGCCGGCGATACAGGGCCCGTAGAGGACACAGACCTGGGGCACCCGCCCCGAGAGCATCGAGTGGTTGTAGTAGTATTTCCCGATCCCCTCGCGGTTGGCGAAAAAGCCCGTCTGCTGGTCGATCCGCCCTCCCGAGGAGTCCATCAGATAGAGCACGGGCCGGCCGGTCTTGAGCGCGCGCTGTTGCATCCGGAGGAACTTCTCGACGCCCTTCTCGGCCATCGACCCCGCCTTGATGGTGAAGTCGTTGGCCATGAAGTGCAGATCCCGGCCCTCGAAGGCCGCGGCGCCGGTGATCAGCCCGTCGGCGGGCAGCCGGTCCTCGGCGTCGAACTCCGCGAAGCGGCCGTCCTCGAAGGTGATGTCGCCGAACCAGCGGTCGATCCGGTCGCGGACGAACAGCTTCCCCTGGTCGGCCAGCCGCTCCTTGTACTTCTCCGGGCCGCCCTCCATGACCGCGGCGAGTTCCTCGCGAAGCTGTCGCTCCCGGTCGGTCGGGCCGAGCACCTCCACGACGGCGATGGGGTCCTCGCCGTGCTCGCCGTAGACGGCGACCTCGTCGATGTCGGCATCCACGTACTCGGCGACGGCCCGGGCGAGGCTCTCTGCCTCCTCCTCGGTGGTCTCCCCGTC
>CAZOWU010000126.1:0-6587 GCA_964583735.1 uncultured Halobacteriales archaeon
GCGGCCATCACGTACTCGTTCTGTTTGACCTTCAGGATCTCCCCGCGGATGAGGCGGGCGTAGCCGGCCCACCCGAAGACGGTGAACGCGAGCACGAGTTGCCAGTACCCGCCGCCGAGCGTGGCGACGATGACAAGCGCCAGGACCAGGCCCGGGAACGCAAAGATGACGTCGAGTACGCGCATCATGACCTCGTCGGCGAGCCCGCCGTAGTAGCCCGAAATCGAGCCGTAGACGATGCCGATGACTGCCGTGATGAGCACGACGATGAAGCCGATCGAGAGGCTGTAGCGGCCGCCAACCAGGAGCCGCGAGAGGATGTCACGGCCGGTCCCGTCGGTGCCGAGCAGCGCGGTCCCGGACGGTGGCGAGTACGGCCCGATGTTCGCGTACTCCGGTGTGAGATACAGGATCGTGTCCGGCTCGAAGGGGGTGATCGCGAGCGGCTGGACCGTGACACCGAACAGTTCGACCGGACGGGCAAACAGCGCGAGCAGCGTCAACAGCGCGACGACGACCACGCCGAGCATCGCGCTGCGGTTGCGTCTGAACCGCCGCCAGGCCCGCCGCCAGCGACTCTCCGGTTCGGTCTCGCCCTCTTCTACCCAGTCCGAAAGCGCGTCGCGTTCGTCGACCCGGGTCGGGTCGAAGCCGGTGATACGGATTCGTCCTCGTTGTGTTGACATGATTTAGTACCTGATCCGTGGGTCCAGTACTGCATATGCGATGTCCGCGAGCAGGTTGGCGATAATGAGCGCCAGGCCTGTAAACAACGTGATCGCCATGATGAGGTCGATCTCGCGACCGACCACCGCCCGAACGAGCTCTCTGCCCAGGCCCGGCCAGCCGAAGACCGTCTCGACGACGACAGAGCCGGCGAGGATGTTCGCGGTCAGGAAGGCCGCGACCGTCGTGACCGAGATCAGGGAGTTCCGGAGCACGTGTTTGAGGATGACCGTCCGCTCGGGTAGCCCCTTCGCCCGCGCGGCCGTGACGTACTCCTTGTTGAGTTCCTCGGCCATCGACGACCGCATGATCCGCATCAGCGTCGCCGAGGCCGCCGTCCCGATGGTGATCCCCGGGAGGATCAGGAACCACAGCATGTCCGGACTCAGCAGCGATTTCTGTGGCGAGAGCACCGGGAAGAAGTTCAGCCAGACCGCGAAGATGAGGATGAGCATCAGCCCGAGCCAGAAGTTCGGAATCGAGATGCCCGACAGGGCCAGAAAGCGGCTGACGTCGTCGCCGAGATTGTCCTTGTTCACCGCCGCGTAGATCCCGGCCGGGATGGCGATGACCAGGGCGACGAGCCACCCGATAAACCCGAGCAGGACCGTCGGTGGCAGCCGCGCGACGACGAGGTCGGCAACCGGCTGGTTGCTCGAGATCACGACCCCGAAGTCGCCCTGGAGTGCGTCGGTGAGCCAGATGAGATACCGCGTCCACACCGGCTCGTTGAGGTTGTACCGCGCCTTTATCTGGGCGATCTCCGAAGGGCTGATGTTCGGGTTGAAGGAAACCAGCAGGTCGATGGCGTCACCCGGCGCGAGGTTCGCGAGCCCGAAGGTGACCAGCGAGACACCCACAAGTATCGGGATGATCGACAGCAGCCGCCGGAGAATAAATCGTCGCAGGCTCATAACAAGTAGTGGGTGTGTGGGGGGCGACGCGTTACGAGTCGCGGTCGATGTACGTGATCTGCTCCGAGTAGGGCGCGTACAGCGCGTAGGAGTACATCCCTTCGGGGAACGGGTAGGCGTCGAAGCCGTTGATGTCGTTGTTGTGGACCCCGACCGTCAGGTCGATGTCCAGGTAGGAGTTGGCGCTGATCTCGACGACCTCCCGCCAGAGTTCGTCGTACCGGGACGCCCGTTCCTGCGAGTCGCCGACGACATCGATGTCGAACCGGGCGTTGTCGATCCCCTCGTTGATCGACTCGAAGTTGATCCGCTGGAAGTTACAGCACTGCGCGAAGTTCTCGAAGTCGTGGGTGGCGTCGACGAAGCTCCCGGGGTTGAACGTCCCGGAGAGGCCGATGACGACGATGTTGCCCTGCTCGTTGTAGCTGGGGTCCAGGATCCGGCCGACGAGGTCACCGAACTCGAAGGTTTCGACCTCGGCATCGAACAGGTCCGTCTGGTTCATCGCCTGCGCGATAGCCTGGACCTTCTGGACCCGGTTTTGGTTGTCGGAGTTGGTCTCGATCTGGACCTCGATGGGCGTCTCGACGTCCGCATCGTCGATCAGCTCCTGGGCGCGCTGGGGGTCGAACTCGTTGAGCGGCCGCAGGTCTTCCTCGAGAGCCTCGGCGTCGGTCGTCCCGGCCCCGTAGGCAAGTTCCGGCAGCGGTGTCCACGCCGGCCGTGCCCAGCCCTGCTCGATGTTGTCGGTCATCCGCTGGCGCGGGATCAGGTGGTTTGCCGCCCGGCGGACCTCCTGCTGGTCCCACGGCGACACCTGGACGGGGTACTGCATGAACAGGTAGCCGCCAGTCTCGACAGCCTTGGTCTGGAAGTCCGAGGAGTCCTGGAAGTTGGTCTGTGACTGCGCGGTCAGCCCGTGGGCGACGTCGACCTCGTCCTCCTGGAGCGCGGCGGCGCGCTGGGCGTCCTCCGAGATGAACCGGTGGTTGACCTCGTCGATGACCGGCCCGTTCGGGAAGTCCTCGGGTCCGTCGTACCACTCCTTGTTCTCGACGCCGACCTCGTCCATCCAGTAGTCGTCCCGTCGGCTCACGACGAAGGAGCTGCCGTCCTCGAAGCTCTCGAAGTTCCACGGGCCGGTGCCGATCGGCGGGTTCCCCTGCCGTGGGTCCAGGTCCCCGCCGTCCAGGTCGACCTGCTCGGTCGAGAAGACGGAGTAGGGTATCGCCCGCTCGGCTTCCGCGTCGGGGACCTGCGCGTAGAGGTTGACGGTGTAGTCGTCGACGGCCTCGGCGGCCAGGAACGAGTTGAATATCTGTGCCGAGATCTGGGAGTTCTCGACCCGGTCGTAGCTCCTGACGACGTTCTCGGCGGTCATCTCCTCGCCGTTTGTGAAGGTAACTCCCTCGTGGAGGTTGTACTCCAGGCGCATGCCGTAGACGCCGTCCGTGGCGGCTTCGAAGGCCCCGTCGCGGAGGAGCACCCGGACCTCGCTGCCGGGCTCGAGGCTGTCGTCGGGATGCTGAACGACGACCTGTTCCGGCGTGTCGATGACCGGCACCCCGTCCTCGTTGGTCGTGACCGGCGCGGTCGTCATGTAGTCCGCGTAGGCGGTCCGGTCGACCTCCTGGACGTCTGCGACCTCGTAGCTCTCGGCCAGCCACGGGTAGAGGTTGCCCTGCTGGTCGGAGGCGACCAGCGACTCGAAGAAGTAGTTCTGGACGAGCGTCGACGGGACACCGCTGCTGTAGGGCGGGTCGAACGAGCTTGGATTCGACGTCAGCCCGACGTTCATCGTGCCACCCTCGACGATTTCGTCCACCTCCGAGGGAGTCGCGGTCTGTTGCTGGGCCTGAGTCTGGGTGCCGCCACCACCCCCGTCTTCGCCTCCGTCTCCATCCCCGTCTCCGTCTCCATCTCCGTCCCCACCGCCCCCTGGACAGCCGGCGAGCGTCGTAATCCCGGCGGCGCCAAGCGCGCCGAGCATTCGGCGTCGTACTGAGCTTACACGACTGTCGGCATCTGTTTCTTCCGTCGCCATATATACCCCCCGTTGCCATACGCACATATATGTGATTATAACTAACTTTATATTTTCTCGGACAACGTGTGACTAGTTTCTCGCAGACTGCGGTCGGATTCCTCGGATACGCAGCGAAAAATTGTCAATCAGAATACTCGTCTGGACCCTGCCGACGATCCCCGGGAGTAGGCAGGGCTTTTCGAGGCCCCGACCGCTCACCAGTCGACCGAGACGGTGCCGTCGCCCTCCGGGTCGGGGGCGAGTTCCTCGCTGGTTTCCCGGTCGATGACGTGTATCACGCCCCGCCCCTTCTTCGCCGGGCACACCTCCGCCGCGCGGACGTTGTGCTCCAGGTCCTGCTCGTCGATGAAGTAGGCCTCCGGGCTGGCGATGCCGGTCGCGAGGTCGAGTGTCCAGTTGTCCGACACTTCGGCGCACTTGCCGGCCCCGATGCAGCCGTTCGCCTCGAAGACCACCTTGTATGGCTTCTCCGCGACCGGCGGGGCGTCGCGCTCGCCGAGGTCGGCAGGGTCGATCGACTCCTCGGGCATCAGTCGTCGTGAACGGTCACCGACTCGATCAGCACGTCGTCCAGCGGTTCGTCCTCCCGGCCGGTCGGCTTGTCGCCGATGTCTTCGACGACGTCCATCCCCTCGGCGACCTCGCCGAAGACCGCGTGTTTCCCGTCGAGGTGCGGCTGGGCGTCCAGCGTGATGAAAAACTGCGAGCCGTTGGTGTCGGGGCCGGAGTTGGCCATCGACAGTTTTCCGGCGGAGTCGTGGCGCAGGTCGTCGTGGAACTCGTCCTCGAACTCGTACCCGGGGCCGCCCCGGCCAGTCCCAGTCGGGTCCCCGCCCTGGACCATGAAGTCCTCGATGATCCGATGGAACTCGGCTCCCTCGTACAGCGAGTCGCCCCGGACCTCGCCGGTCTCGGGGTCCTCCCAGGTGACGGTGTCGGGCGCCGGTTCGGCGTCGGCTGCGGGGTCGTGGCGCGCGAGTTCGAGAAAGTTCTCGACAGTCCGGGGGGCGCGGTCGTCGAACAGCTCGACCTGGACGTCGCCCTCGGAGGTATGTAACGTGACTCGTGTCATGTGTCTCAGGAGGGTTGGCCGGCGGATAACCCTGGCGGTAGTGGGAACGCTCAAGCCGCCCCGGTCCCTTGCCGGGACGATGACAGCGCCGGGTTCGGACCTCCGTCTTCGACAGTACGACGAGCGCGACGCGGCAGCGGTCTGGCGGCTGCACGAACTGGCGATGGCGCCGACCGCGACCGACCCCGAGGACATCCCCGGGACCGACGACCTCCGGGCCATCGAGGAGACGTATCTCGACGCTGGCGGGGCATTCCTTGCGGGTGTGCTCCCGGACGCGGGCACGGATGCGGAGGGAGACCGGGACGGGAGGACGGATGCCGAGCCGAACCAGGAGGCGGGCGAGAGCGCCGACGAGACGGGGGCAGGCGGGCCTGTCGCTGCACCGGCAGTTCACGACGGGCTGCTCGTGGCGATGGGGGGCGTGCTGCCCAACGACGCCGGCCACGACGACGAGCGGTCGGTGAGCGGGGCGGCCGAACTCCACCGGATGCGGGTCGCGCCTGCCCACCAGCGCGAGGGGTACGGCCGGGTCCTGCTCCACGCCCTGGAGGAGTGGGCGCGTGCGGCCGGCTTCGGTCTCTTGCTGGCGACGACCGCCCGCACGCAGCCTGCAGCCGTCGAATTCTACCGCGGGGAGGGGTACGAGGCCGTCGGCGAATCGACGGAAGCGGGCTACACGCTCGTCCACTTCGAGAACTCCCTGCGGTGACCGGTGGTCAGGGCTGCCGGCTGCTCCGCGCTCGGCCACCGTCTACTCATAGTGATTGTTGTCCCGATTGACCGGCGATTGCCCGCATCGGGGTCGGCACGCGCCGGGAGCAGACGACAGTAATCACTATCAGGGACTCAAGACGGCGTCGGCGTCCCGCTGTCGGTGGTTGTCGGCTCGGCCTCGTAACTGACCTCCGTGCCGGTGGCCACGGGCTGGAGCAGGTACCGGCCAGTCCGCCCCCGCTTGACCGGTGTGAAGTCGGCCACGAATCGGGTCCGCTGGTCCTCGCGCACCTCGAAGGGCTGTTTGAACTGCAGCGGAGCGTTCCCCGGGGTATCGACCTGGGCCTCACCCCCGTCGTCGAGGGTTGCCGCGACCCCCGACACGTCGAGTTGGAGGAACTCGTAGCTGCCCGCCTCGACATCCCGGTCGTCGACGAGTTGCGTCTTCCCGTCCTGGAGCTGGACGAGGTCGGCCTTCTCTGGTGCCTCGAACTCGTGGTACTCGCGGCCCTCACCCTGGTCGACGTCCGTCGCCGCCTGTGTCTGGACGCCGTCACCGTCGTCCCCGTCGGTGACTGCCTCGTCCTCGGCTGGCTTGAGCCAGATGCCCTGTATCGTGACGACACAGGACTCGAAGTCGGCGATATCGCCAGGCTGGTCCGTCACCGCGGTGGCCAGCGCCCCTGTCGCGACCGCATCGCCGGCGCAGCCGGCCAGACCGACCGCCGCGGCGGCTCCGACCGCACCGAGTGTCTTGAGGTACTGTCGCCGGTTCGTCTCTGTCGTGTCGTTCGTGTCTCGCATACACTCCGGGCTGGGGGCGAGACGGGCATAAGCGGGGGAAGCCGTCAGCCCGGATCACGTCGGTTTTGTCCGGATCAACTGGGATAACTCAGGTTGAACCGCCAGACAGCGTCGGCCCCGGTTGGGAGCCGGCCGCCCGTGGCTCATACTGCCGGCTGTCCCTTCGTGAAGAGACTTGCCACCCCGGGATGGCGAGATTCTTCACAGACGTACAGCCGGCAGTATCAGGAGAGGTCGAACTTCTCGGCGGCGGTCTGCATGTCCTTGTCGCCGCGGCCACAGAGGTTGACGAGCAGCGTGTCGTGGC
>CAZOWU010000127.1:0-6587 GCA_964583735.1 uncultured Halobacteriales archaeon
CGATCATCGGCCCGTCGGGCTGCGGGAAGTCGACGTTTCTCCGGTGTCTCAACCGAATGAACGACCTCGTCGAATCCGCGAGGGTCGAGGGGAGGCTCCTCCTCCGTGGTACGGACCTGTACGGCGACGACATCGACCCGGTCGCGCTGCGCCGCCAGATCGGGATGGTGTTCCAGCATCCTAACCCCTTCCCGAAGAGCATCTACGACAACGTCGCCTACGGCCTGCGCGTCCAGAACAAGAAGGTCACCGACGAAGTCATCGAGACAGCGCTCAAGCGGGCCGCCCTCTGGGAGGAGGTCAAAGACCAGCTCCACAAGTCCGCACTCGACCTCTCCGGGGGACAACAACAGCGCCTCTGTATCGCCCGCGCGATCGCCGTCGACCCCGAGATCATCCTGATGGACGAACCCGCCTCCGCGCTGGACCCGATCGCCACCTCGAAGATCGAGGACCTGATCGAGGACCTCGCCGAGGAGTACACCGTGGTCATCGTCACCCACAACATGCAACAGGCCGCCCGGATATCCGACCGGACGGCCGTCTTCCTCACAGGTGGCGAACTCGCGGAGTACGACGACACCCAGACGATCTTCGAGAACCCCGAAAACGAGCGCGTCGAGGACTACATTACCGGCAAATTCGGGTGAGCGCCGGCTGCGGACGGCCCGCACCCGAAGACGTGGGTCCTCGCGGTGGCGACGAGCGGTTGGGCATGCGCGTACCGTTACTCCGCCGTCGAGGGGACCAGCGCTGTTGACGACACGGCGGGTGTCTCCCCCTCATCGCGACGACACCTGACAGGAGCGTGCACAACTACCGGGGAACCCCGGTCGGGTACGACCGCCGCGTGGACGGATACCCGAGTTCGCTCCCGACGGGGGCGCTCGCGTGTGCGAGGTGGCACGCGGCGGGCGATTGCAGGCGGCCGTGACCCCTACATCACCGTCCGGAGGCACGAAGCACCTACCTGTTCGCCCGGCAGAAACGGTACCCCGACACCGACCTGCACACGCGGGCCGACGCCGGGGGCTGGACGCGTAGAACGACCGGTGCTATTGAGCCGTCCGTACCGATCATAGTCGTCTTTTTGTGGGCGATACCCGTACAGTTAGATATGGTATCAAACGACACGGTCCGGCTCGATTTCGTCTGCGTACATAACGCGGGACGGAGCCAGATGGCGGCGGCGTTCGCCGAACGGGAGCGCGAGGAACGCGGGCTAGAGGACCTAATCGAGGTTCACTCGGGCGGGACGGAGCCGGCGGAGGAGGTGCACCCGGAGGTCGTCGACGTCATGGCGGAGGTCGGGATCGACCTGACCGGGCGGACGCCGGATTACGTCGACCTCGAACACCTAAGAGACAGCCAGTATCTGGTGACGATGGGCTGTTCGATCAGGGAGTTCAATCCCGCCAGCTACGGCGTCGAATCCCGGGAGTGGGACCTCCCGAACCCGAAAGACGAGGACATGGAGACGGTCCGGGAGGTCAGAGACGAGACCGAACGCCGGATCAGGACGTTGTTCGACGAGATCGAGACCGTGGTCGCTCGGGAGGACGCCGAGGAACCGCTGTCGAAGCGGTTCACGGCAGCCCTCAAGCAACGACTTTCGTTCTGAGGGTGACAGCGGGCCAGAGCGGACCGTACCAACGTCGAGGACGATCACGGTCGGCACCAGGGAGTGCGGTGAGCGGGGCGAGGAGTGGGGACGCGTGACCGGGGCGGTCCACTGACGCGAGCGCGTCAGAAGGAGGACGCTGTCGACAGGTTCGGGCGGGGCCAACAGGTCACAGGCGAACAAATTATATGTGGAGCGACACTTACCCTGACTATGCCCCGCGACTCCTTCGAGCGGGAACTGGAGGATCTCAAGGCTGCCGTCCTCGAACTGGGCGGGACAGTCGTCGACCGCCTCCGGACGGCCGTGGGGGCCCTCGAGGACAACGACCGGACGCGTGCCCGGTTCGTCCTCGAGAACGACCACGAGGTCAACGCACGGTATCTCGAACTCGAACAGGACTGTATCGACTTGTTCACGCTGCAACAGCCGGTCGCGAGCGACCTCCGCTTCGTCGCCGCCTCGTTCAAGATCCTCACCGACCTCGAGCGCGTGGGCGACCTAGCCATGAACCTCGGTGGGTACGTCACCGGCATGAACCGGGAGTTCGTCCCGCGGACCGACCTGGTGGCGGTCGGCGAACTCGTCGCCGACCAGGTCGAGGCCGCACTCGAGGCCTACGAGACCGGCGACCCCGAACGCTGTCACGCAGTCGCCGACCGGGACGACGAGGTCGACGGCCTCTGTGAACGAGTCGCCGAACTGTTCCTGCGCGACCTCGTCGACCGGGTGCCCGGCGAGGGGACGCTCGAGGCGCTCCTCGAGGACGCCTTCCAGCTGTTGTTGACGGTGCGTGACCTCGAGCGCGTCGGCGACCACGCGGTCAACATCGCCGCCCGGACGCTGTACATGGTCGAGAACGACGACGCCCTCCTGTACTGACCCGTCGTCGCGACTCGACCGGTCCCGGCAGTATCCGCCAGACCCTTCGCGTGTCCCATGTGTGCGAGGCGCAACGCTCCCCGGGCATGGCTACCGCGCGGGCACCTCTGTCCGGCGCGCACCCCAATATTGTGACATACGTTGGCAAACGCAATTTTCTTACCACGCGACGGCAGAAAGCCAGGCATGCCACGCGAAGGGTACCAGAACCGGCTGGAGGGGCTCCGCGAGGACGTCCTCTACATGAGCGAGGTTGTCCTCGAGCGCCTGCGGATGGGGCTGGACGCGCTCCAGGCCAAAGACGAGGAGCTTGCCTGGGAGGTCATCGAGGGCGACGACGAGGTCAACGAGCTCTACCTCGAACTCGAGGGGGAGTGTATCGACCTGCTCGCGCTCCAGCAGCCCGTTGCGGGCGACCTGCGCTTTATCGCCGCCTCGTTCAAGATCATCACCGACCTCGAGCGGATCGCCGACCTCGCGACCAACCTCGGGGACTACACCCTTGACGCCGAACAGGACGTCTACCCGGACGTCGACGTTCAGGAGATCGGCGAGGACGTCACCAGAATGGTCGAGCGGGCCATGGAGGCCTACGCCGAGGAGGACCCCGAGGCCTGCTACGAGATCGCCGACGACGACGAGCGGGTCGACGAGCTCTGCGAGCGCGCCTCCGAGGCGGTCGCCCGCGACCTCATCGAGCGGGAGGACGCCGACAGCGACGGGGAGGTCGACCGGCTGATGCGGGACGTCCAGCGACTCCTGCTCACGATCCGCGACCTCGAGCGGGTCGGCGACCACGCCGTCAACATCGCCGCGCGCACACTGTACATGGTCGAGAACGACGACGACCTGCTGTACTGACTGGCTGCCGCCTTCGGTCCCGGCTAACCCGACCTCGGCGGCCTACCGCCGGTCGCCCTCGACCAGGCCCTCCCCGGTGATTTTGAACCCCGCCTGGCCGCCGGCCTCGCGGCTCTGGTGTTTCTCCAGGGTCGCCCGGCGATTCCCCCCACGGAAGCGGTCCAGCCGCAGGATGACCCCCGACCAGTGGTCCAGCGTATGCCCACCCAGCCCGCGCGCGGCGTCGGAGTCGGGGTCGGTGAATACCTGGTTGGTGAAGGCGACGGCCAGGTCGTGTCTCCGGGCCAGCGAGAGCAGGTGGGTCACCTGCCGGGCGACCGCGCGCAGGGCCTCGCCTTCAGGCTGTTCGGTCCGCTCGAGCCGGTAGAAGCCGGTTGCGCTGTCCAGTACCACGAGGTCGACCTCGCCGGCCACGTCGGCGGCGTCCTGGACCGCTTCACCCTGCTCCTCGAAGGACAGCGCCTCGCTGATGATTATCCGACCCGCGAGGTCGTCGACGGTCTGCCCGGGGCCCGCGTGGGCTGCCGCGAGTTGCGCCATCCGGTCGGCCGACAGACCCTCGGTGTCGATGAACAGCGTCGAACCACCGGTGCTCGCGGCTTCCATGGCCGCCGAGAGCACGACGTTGGTCTTGCCGGCGGCCGGCGGGCCGTACACCTGTGTGACGGCGCCGCGGTGGAACCCCCCGCCGAGGAGCTCGTCGATGACACCGCAGCCGGTCGGGATGGGGTCGCTCACACTCCGGGGTTGGGTCACCTTCGCATAAAAGGCCGCGTCTCGCCGGCCGGATGGCCCGACGGCTCTGTCCGGCCCGGCGGCCGAAACCCCGGTCCGACGGGACTCATCCGGCCGAACGTGACGAGGACTGCCCCCATCGGGGCAGCGACCTGTCGCGCCGCCCGGACCAGCCACCAATCCGGCGCCGCTCCGACGGCGAAGACGCCGGCGGCGAGCCTGACTCCGTAGCCCGCCGCGGCGACGGTCGGCGCGAGTACCGCGGGCAGGAACCGGCGTGGCCCCGTCCCCGTCGCGGACGCTCAGCGTGGCCCGGAGTCGCTAAGTGTCCCGCTCGCCAACCTCCGGCCGTGATCGTCGTCGCGACAGCGGATTTCGAGCTCTACCACGAGGTGGTGACCGCCCTCCGGGAGCGGGGCGTCGAGTTCACCACGATCGAGCCGGGCGAGGCTATCCCCGAGGGAACGACGGTACTGGTCCACGGGGCCGACGAGGAGACTGCGGTCCCGGCGGAAGCCGAGGTTGCGGTCGTCGAGGCCGATGCCGGGGACCCGCGGGCGGCAGTCGATGCCGTCGCGGCCACGCTCCGTGATGGGGATGGTCGGACTGTCGTGGGGGTCGACCCCGGCGAGCGTCCCGGGGTCGCGGTGCTCGAGGGCGACACCGTCACCGCCGTCTTCCAGGTGCCCGCAGAGCGCGTGGCCGGGGTCGTCCGCGAGGAGGTGGCCGACGCCGCGGACCCGCTCGTTCGCGTCGGCGACGGCGCCCGGCTGGTCGGCGCGCGACTGCTCGAGGACCTCCCGGACGTCCCGGTCGAGCTGGTCGACGAGTCCGGAACGACACCATATCTCGGAACCGGCGTCCGAGGGGTGGGGGACGTGCTCGCCGCAGTGAACATCGCCCGCCGCGAGGGCGAGCGCGTTCGGAGCCGCGATGTCGAGCCCACGGAGGGAGAACTCACGCGGATCCAGGACCGCTCTCGGGAGGCGAGCGAGACCAACCGCGCGGTCGATGTCGACCTGGCCCGGCGGGTGGCGGCTGGCGAACTCTCCATCGAAGAGGCGCTCGCCGAACACGCCGACGACACGACCACCTCCTGACCGCTCAGCCCCCCCGCAACCGCTCGGGCAGCACGTAGCGCCCGTCCTCGCGGGGGAACTCCACGACAGTCACGACAGCGTCGGTGTTCAGTGGGCCGTAGAGGTGCGCGAAGCCCCCACCCGACCCCTCCTCGTACCGGATTTCGGAGTCGACTTCGTCGGGGTCGACGACCAGCAACCTGGGGTCCTCGGCCTCGGGATAGGTGGTCTGGGCGACCGCGACGACCTGCGCTGGCGTCGAACAGTGGACGAACCCTTCCTCGGAGAGGGAGGGCGGGCGGTACTCACCGTCCTCGGTCGCGCTCTCGTACGCGCCGGCCTCGACGACGTGGACCAGGCGGTCGGCGTACCCGTCCCTGACCGCACGCTCCGCCCGGCGGAGCGCCTCTCGAACCGACAGGTCCGTCCGGCGAGCGACCGCCAGTGCATCCTCGTACTCCGCGCTGACGTCGAAGACGGTCCCGTCGGCTGCCGCGGCGGCTCCCTCGCTTTCTCCGCCTCCGGCGCTCGCCATCTTGACACCCACCTCGTGGCGCTCCCCGTCAACCGCGACGGTCGCGGTGACGACCTCGCGGTCGGCAACGAATCGGTGGCCCGCGCCGTGTTCGCGAACCCCGAGCGTCCCAGTCTCCTCGGCCAGCCGGCGGGCGACCCGCTCGGCATCCTCGGGTTTGACGACCACCTTCACGAGGTGGCCCGGCCGCGATTTCTTCATCGTCAGCGGGACCACCGAGACGTCCCGGGCCCCGGCCTCGGCGAGTGTCTCCTGGAGGCCCCCCAGCACCTCCGGGGTGGCGTCGTCGAGGTTCGTCTCCAGCACCGTGATCGGGTCCCGCCGGAGCCCGCCGCCGTCGCCGACCAGCGCCCGGAGGACGTTCGGCCGGTCGGGGAAGTCGTAGCCGCCCGCGCCGTACCCGGAGCTCTCGACCCGCAGCGCCGGCAGCGACTCCACGCCCTCGGCGACGTCGGCGAGGATGGCCGCCCCGGTGGGCGTGAGCAGCTCCGCGTCGACGGGCCCGCCCCGTAGCGACCACGCCGCGCCCTCGGCGAGTTCGACGACGGCAGGCACCGGAACCGGGTAGGCGCCGTGGCTCGTCGACGCCTCGCCCCCACCGGTGGCCAGTGGCGTCGTCACTACCCGGTCGACGCCCAGGTCCGCGAGCAGCAGCGACACGCCGACGATGTCCGCGATGGCGTCGTCCGCCCCGACCTCGTGGAAGTGCGTCTCCGCGAGGTCGGTCCCGTGGACTGCCGCCTCCGCCTCGCCGAGGCGCTCGAATATCGCCAGTGCCCGCCTCTCGACGTCCGCCGGGAGGTTCATTCCCTCGACGACCCCGACCACCTCCGGGTAGGTGCGCGTCGGGCCGTGCCCCTCCGCGTGTGTGTGG
>CAZOWU010000128.1:0-6545 GCA_964583735.1 uncultured Halobacteriales archaeon
CCTCGCGAGAACGACCGCCGGGGCAGTCGGTCCTCTTGATACAGCGAGAGAATCCCGTCGTTTACGACGGGAGTGAATCGCGTCAACTCCGGTACAATACTGACAGTGTTCCTGCTGACAGGATATTCCACGAGGAATCACAGCCAGTAGGTCATTTGAACAGCATAGACTCTGTATAGTGAATCTGACTGTCACCCGCACTTACGTCGGGTCGATTCAGAACCACCAACAGGTGGGTGACGACCTCGATTCACTCGGAGATTCCGCCAGTAAAATCTGGAACGCTGCACGCTGGACCGCTGGTCGCATCTGATACTGCCGGCTGTAAATCTATTAATACTGTCGGCTGTACGTCTGTGAAGAATCTCGCCATCCCGTGGTGGCAAGTGTCTTCACGAGGGTACAGCCGGGGGTATGAGTCCGCTGGTGACAAAGTGGCCGGTGTTGACCTCGGCATTAAAAACATCGCCGCTGTCGCGTTCCCTAACGAGTACGTGCTGTATCCGGGGAACACTGTGAAAGAAGACAAGCACTACTTCACCGGAGTTGAGTATGATACTGATACGGTCGTGCGTACGCAGTTTCAGCAGTCTCGGGGAGAATCGACGTTTCGGACCACGGAATCCGTCTTCTGTTTCGTGGTCTCGAAAGGAAGTACGCACGACCGTATGAAGGTGAGAACGGCCTGTCAGAGAAAGCTGCGTGGGCACGACACAAACGAACTCGGCGTGAGACGCACTTCTTCCACGTTCTCACCGACGCCACTATCGAAGAATGTGTTGCCCGCGACGTTGGGACCTTAGCGGTGAGTTGGCCCGAAGACGCCCGTAATGACAACTGGGGCAAAACTGGCAACAGGAAACTCCAGACGTGGGCGTTCGACCGCCTGTACCAGTACCCCAACTACGAGAGGGCTGCCTCCAACTGCTCGACCAGCCCCGCGCTGCCGACGAACACCGGCGAGCGCTCGTGGAGGTCCGCGGGTGTCTTCGCGAGCAGCGGCTCTCTTCCATCCGAGGACGCTCCACCGGCTGCCTCGAGAACAGCGGCCATCGGATGGCCCTCGAACTGGAGGCGGAGTTTTCCCTCGGGGGCGTCGTCGAGCATCGGGTAACCGAACACGCCACCGTAGGTCAGCACCTGGTTCACGTCCGCGACCATCGCACCCCCGTACCGGAGCTTCAGCCGGTCGGCCTCGATAGCCTCGACGAACGACGCGACGTCCGCGGGCCAGTCCGGCGCCCGGCCGCCAAAGCCGTAGACGGTTGGGTCCTCCGGGAGGGTCAGATCCTCGGTGAGCACCTCCCGGTCCCCACCCTCCAGCAGGTACTCGGTCACGGTTCCGTGCTGGGTCCAGACCATCGTCGTGATGGGGCCGTAGAGGACGTAGCCCGCCGCGAGGAGTGCGTCCCCGCCCGCCGGCAGCGGGTCGTCGTAGACGCCGACGATGGTCCCCATGCCGTTGTTGGACTGGAGGTTCGAGGAACCGTCCAGCGGGTCGCAGGCGACGTAGAGTCCGTCTCCATCCCGGCCGGCTGACCGGTCGTAGCCGTCACCGCTGGCAGTCACCACATCCTCCCGTTCTTCGCTGGCGTAGCCGGCGAGGCCCTCGATACCGAGCAGGCGCTCCTCGAGCAACTGGTCGGCGTAGACGTCGGCCGCGAGCTGGCGGTCGCCGGTGGGGTTCTCGGCCGCCTCGTAGGAGCGCCGCTCTGTCAGCGCGCCGCGGATGTCCGCGGCCGTATCGGCGACGACATCCACGACGGCCTCGACAGTATCAGCGGTCCCAACGGTGTCGTCGGTGTTGCCACCCATCTCAGTCCTCGGCAGCCGCCAAGGCAGTGTCGACCGAGGCTTCCTCGTAGATGACCTGCTCGAGGGCGTCGAGGATCCGGGTCGGGTTCTCGCGCTGGAAGACGTTCCGCCCGACCGCGAGGCCGGCGCCGCCGGCGTCGATAACCGCCTTCACGCTCTCCAGGAACTCCCGGTCCGACGTCTTCGACCCGCCGGACATGACGACCTTCGTCCGGCCGGCCATCCGTACCGCCTGCTCCATGGCGTCCCTGCTGCCGGGGTATTTGACCTTCGCGACGTCCGCGCCGAGTTCGTGGGCCTGGCGGGCGGCGTAGGCGATGGTGTCGGGGTTCGTGTCGTTTTTCAGCCCCTGGCCGCGGGGGTACGACCACATGACAACGGGAAGGTCGTACTCCCGGGCCCGCTCGTGGGCGTCGCGAAACTCCTCGGCCATCTCGATCTCGTTGTTGGAGCCGCCATAGAGGGTGAATCCGACCGCATCCGCGCCGAGTTCCTCGGCGGCGTACTCGACCGAGCAGTTGACTGCCGAATCCGGCTCGCCCATCCAGAGGTTCGAGGTGCCGTTGAGCTTCGCCAGCAGGTCCACATCGTCGTCGTAGGAGGGGTAGTACGCCTCGGCGACCCCCTTCTGGACGGCCAGCGTGGTGACCGCGTCGTGGGTCGCCACCTCGAAGACCCGCTCGGGGTTCGCGCTCTCGGGGACTTCCTCGAAGTCGACGGGGCCGTGTTCCAGCCCGTGGTCGTACGCGAGGATGAGCACCTTTCCGTCTCTAGCCAGTGGCGTGTCGTCGAACGGTCGCATGAGGGTTTGTGCGGCGACTGCGAGTAAAGTTCTTTTGGGGTGTACTCCCCGGGACCAGGAACCGGCGCCGGAGGCAGGACTGGGGCGGGGCCGGAGGCAGTCCCCGAATCTGGCTCCGCTCAGCCCGTATCGCCGTCGATGTGGACCACAAACACCGGCACGCGAGCGTTTTCGACAACCCGCTGGGCGACACTCCCCAGGCGGACGTACCGCTCGTGGTCGCTGCGGCCGTGTGTCCCGATCACGATGACATCGACATCTTCGGCGTAGTCGAGTATCCGCTCGGCGGGGGCTCCCTCCCGGACTGCCGTCCGGACCGGGATGTCGACTTCCTCCGCCCGGGTTACTACTTCGTCGACCGCGCGCTCGGCCCGCCGATGCATCGTCTCCAGAGCCTCGTCTTGACGCTCCTCCGGGAGGCTCCGGGCCTTCCGCTCGTCGACGACCGCAAGCGCGTGCAGTGTCGCGTCGTGGTTGCGCGCGAGTTCGACCGCGTGTCGCAACGTCTCCGTCGTTCCCTCGCTGCCGTCGGTCGGGACCAGTACATCGTCGTACATACGAATAGATGCCGACCACGGACACAAGAACGGCGCGGGGATTCCTACGTCCTGAGACCGACTCGCGTCGCATCCGAAGAGGAGCGCCCTGGCACGTTGGGGACCTGCCGGGGCTGGCCGCGGCGCTGGTCAGGAGTCACTCACTGCGTCGTCGAGTTGGTCGCCGAGCCACGCGTAGTGCTCGCGCAGGCGACGCTCACCCGCCTCCGTGAGCGCGTACACGTCGTGGATCCCCTCGGTCCGTGTCTCGACGAACCCCTGGTCTTCCAGCGCCTCCAGCGCGCCGTAGAAGGAGCGCGGCTCGATACGCTCGTCGTCGTGCGATTCCAGCCGCGATTTCAGCGCCTGCGCCTGGAGCGGGTCGCCGGCAAGCAGGGCACAGACGTCCCGGCGCCGGCCGCTCTGGAGAAATTTCATATCTCCACAACGGGCCGCCAGCCCAGGTCTCTTTCCCTTCCCCGGTCTCGCCCGGCCGCGACCGGTCCGTTTGGCTCCTCTTTGCCGCTCCCGCTGGTCGCGACCGGTACGTTTGGGTGCCTGCAGCCCGACACTGTGATATGAGCGACGGGACAGCCGAAGAGGACGCTGCCACCAGCCCAGCCGGCGACACAGCCGAAACCGACAACGTGTCCGCAGAGACGACCGAAACGAACGGCATCGTGGCTCGCTACCGCGAGACCGAAACGGAGCGACTGCTCACCTTCGAACGCGACGGGCGAACCGCGGCGGTCGCCCAGAACGTGGAGGGGTACGCCATGCTAAAAGTCCGGCCCAGTGTCGACGGTGACGAACTCGAGCGCTACTACGGCTTCGACATGGCTCTGGACCACGCCGCCGAACTGCTGGGTGTCTCCCAGCACGACCTCCCGGTCCCCGACAGAGCCGACGACATGGGAATGTGAGACGCCTGCTCACTCACGGGCCGCTCGGGGACTCTCTCTAGCATATCGGAATGGGGTCCCGGAGCCCTCGAACACAGGCCTCCCGACCGGTGGTGTCGTCGGCGTCTGTGCCGCTCAGTCGCCGCCTGCCGGGGTGCCACCCTCGTACCCCTCGAGCACCTCGACGAGCCGCTCGGTGCCGAACTCCACGGCTTCGGTGGGAATCCGCTCGTCGGCCGCGTGGACTGTGTTCATGAACGAGAAGTCCTCGGGGAGTTGCATCGGCGTGTACCCGTAGGACTGGACGCCGACCCGCGAGAGGTGACGACCGTCTGTTCCGCCCGGGAGGACGAAGGGGACGACCGTCCCCTCCGGGTCCGCCGCCTCCAGGGGTGCCGCGAGCAGGTCAAGCAGCCCGGTGTCGGTCTCGGCGGGAAAGGACTCGTAGCGAAGGGTGTCGAACTCGAAGCCGACGTCTTCGGGGACCACGCCGCGCAGTTCCCGCTCGAGGTCATCGGCAGTCTGGCCAGGCAGGAGCCGACAGTCGAGCGTCAGTTGGACCTCGCCGGGGATGACGTTCTCCTTGTCGCCACCGCTCACGACGGTCGGTGCGGCCGTGTTGTGTAACAGGGCGTCGATCATGTTGCCGTCCTGGTCCAGCGCCGCGAGCGCCTCGTCGGTCTGCTCGGGGTCGAGCAACTCCCGGACGACCAAGCCGGTCTCCTCGTCGAGTTCCGAGGCCACGGCCTCGAGCATCTCTTCGACCGGCGGGATGACGTGGACCGGCAGCCGTGACTCGGTGATGGCGGTCACCGCGCGGGCCATCTCGGCCATCGCGCCGCCGTCGCCAGGCACCGAGCCGTGGCCCGCCGGCCCGGAGAAGGTGAGTTGCGACCAGCAGATCGCCTTCTCGTTCATCTGGACCGGGTAGAAGCGCTCGCCGGCGATCGTCATCGGGAACCCACCGAATTCACCAATGGCGTACTCGACGTCCGCGAACACCTCTGGGTGCTGTTCGACCATGTAGGCCGCCCCCTCCTCCCCGCCGGCTTCCTCATCCGAGACGACCATCACCACGAGGTCGCCAGCAAGGTCGATATCTTCGCGGGCGGCCCGCAGCGCCGCCGCTAGCAACATCGCCACGCCGCCTTTCATATCGAGCGTGCCACGGCCCCAGACGAAGCCGTCCTCGATGACGCCCTCGAAGGGTGGGTGGGTCCAGTCCTGGCCCTCCGTCGGGACGACATCGACGTGGCCGTACAGCAACAGTGGGGGCGCAGGACCGTCGCCGGGCAGGCGGGCAACGAGGTTCGGGCGGTCCGGGTCGCTGGCGTAGGTTTCGGTCTCGAAGCCGGCGGCGTCGAGCAACTGTTCGGTCCACTCGACGCAGGCGTGCTCGTCGCCGGGCGGGTTGGTGGTGTCGAAGCGGACGAGCCCCTGGAGCAGTGTCACGGGGTCGTCGGCGAGGCCGGGGTCGGGGTCCGGAACATCTCCCATGGCTCCCTCCGCGCCCGAGAGTTGCAAAAGCGTTCGGGTCGACCCGCGGCGCCGACGCGACGACGGCGTCGACTCCGGCGCCCGCAGCGGGTTCAACCCCCCCGCTATCGGGGGACGCCGGCTGGGAAGACGCCGGAAGCATTTACTTTCCGTAGCCCCGAGTCGGGTTCACGACCGAGCGCGGGCACGTGCACACAGGGTGGCAGACGAGGACGATACTCACCCAGTGTGTCGCCGGGCCCGCAACCGGAACAATTAGAACACTTCAGTCAACCCTTCAACTATGTACGAACACGACGTCATCGTGGTCGGCGCGGGCGGCGCTGGGCTGCGCGCGGCGATCGCGGCACACGAAGAGGGAGCGGACGTCGCTCTGGTGACCAAACTGCACCCGGTGCGCAGCCACACCGGTGCCGCCGAGGGGGGGATCAACGCCGCCCTCCACGAGGAGGACTCCTGGGAACTACACGCCTACGACACGATGAAGGGGTCGGACTATCTGGGTGACGCCCCCGCAATCGACACGTTCGCCCAGGACGCCCCCGACGAGGTTATTCAGCTCGAACACTGGGGGATGCCGTTCTCCCGCGAGGAGGACGGCAAGGTCTCCCAGCGTCCCTTCGGCGGGCTCTCGTTCCCCCGGACAACCTACGCAGGCGCCGAGACTGGCCATCACCTCCTGCACACGATGTACGAGCAGGTGGTCAAGCGGGGCATCGAGGTCTACGACGAGTGGTACGTCACGGACCTTGCGGTCACTGACCACGACGACCCCGAAGACAGGAGATGCTCCGGCTGTGCCGCCTACGACATCAAATCCGGGGAAGTCGCTGGCTTCCACGCACGGAACGGGGTCATCCTGGCCACCGGCGGTCCGGGGCAGGTCTACGACCACACGACCAACGCGGTCGCGAACACCGGCGACGGGCCGGCGATGGCCTACCGTGCGGGCGTCCCACTGGAGGACATGGAGTTCGTCCAGTTCCACCCGAC
>CAZOWU010000129.1:0-6396 GCA_964583735.1 uncultured Halobacteriales archaeon
TGAGCATCCGGTCGACCGTCCACTGGTCGGTGCCGGTCATCTCGACCAGGAGGTCCCGCGAGTCCGTCGACACCTCGGTCCGGCGGCCGTTGATCACCGGCGGGAACGAGAACAGCCCGATGGCGTCGTAGATCGCGGGCACACGGTCGAAGTCCTCGGCGAGGTCGGCGTAGGTCTCGCCAACGGGGTGGTCGGTCAGCACCTCCGCGGGCGTCATATCCGTGTCGGCGTCCAGCGGGACGAACCGCTCGCCGTCGGGGTCGACGCCGGTGTAGCGGATACTCTTGCCCACGTCGCTGCGGGCTTCAGCTGTTGCAGCGTCACCTTTGAGCATCGTCAGGTCGTGGACCCCGATGGCGCCTTTCGCCCGCTGGCGGCCCATCGTGGCGTGGAGTTTCTCCTGGAGCTGGATCAGCGACTCCAGCGACCCCTCGGTAAAGTCGACGCCGCGAACAATGGCACCCGTGACGTAGGGCCGGCCCGGCGGCTGGTCCTCGACCCGGATCGTCCACTCGGGGTCGTTGGTCGAGGGGACGTAGACACCGCGGTCGTCGCCGTAGTGGTACCGCAGCGACCGCGCCACACCCTCCACGGAGAGCCGGTCGAGGCGGTCGGGGGCGAACTCCAGTTGCAGCTCCTCGTCGTCGGTCCAGCCTTCGAACTCCAAGCCGAGGTCGAACAGGTCCGACCGGAGGTCGTCGTCCGTCTTGTCCTCGTGGCCGGTCAGCTCCCGGAGCTCGTCGGGGTCGATGTCGACGACGGGCATCAGTGCATCACCTCCACGTTCCGCAGCAGGTCCAGGTCACACAGCGTCCCGTGGACGTCCCGGATATCCTCGAAGCCGTAGATCAGCATCAGCAGCCGCTCGAGAGAGAGGCCCCAGGCCATCACGTCCGCGTCCACACCCAGGGGCTCGGTCACTTCGTCACGGAAGATCCCCGAGTTGCCGACCTCCACGAGCTCGCCGGTCCCGGGGTGGGTGCCAAAGAGCTCGAAGCTGGGTTCCGTGTAGGGGTTGTAGTGGGGTTTGAACTCCAGGTCGGTGATCCCGAACTGGTCGTAGAACTCCTCGAAGGTGCCCATCAGGTCCCGCACCGAGAGGTCCTCGGCCATCACCCACCCCTCGATCTGGAAGAACTCGAGCAGGTGGGTCGGGTCCAGCGTGTCGTTCCGGTACACTTTCTCGACGCTGAAGTAGCGCTGTGGGGGTTCGAGGTCGCCCTCCTGGTGGCCCGAGAGGTACCGCATCGACAGCGAGGTGGTGTGCCCCCGCAAGTCCAGCGACGCCGCGGTCTCGATGTTCCAGGGGGAGTGGTACCCCTCGCCGTCCTCGCCGACACCCTCCAGGTGGGCCGAGCGAACCCGCTCGACGAGGTCCTCGGGCAGCTCGCGGGTCTCGTCGGGTCGCTCGAGGGCGAACTGGTCCCAGTGAGTCCGGGCGGGGTGGTCCTGGGGCATGAACAGGCAGTCGTTGATCCAAAACTGGGCGTCGACGTGGGGCCCTTCCATCTCCTCGAAGCCCATCCCGACCAGCACGTCCTTCACACGGTTTGCGGTCTGGCGGAGGATGTGCTCGCGGCCGCCCTGGGCGGGCTCGGCGTCGGCCTCGACGTTGTACTCGGCAAAGTCGACGTCTTCCCACTCGCCGCTGGTGAGCAGCTCCGGTGTGACCCGGTCGACGCGCTCGGCGGCCTCGACGCCGCCCATCAGCGCGGTCACCCCTTCGTCGGTCAGTCCGACCAGCCGGACGGTCCGCTCTGTCCGCTCGAGGAGTGCACGCCGCTCCAGCTGGTCGAGCGTCGCCTCCTCGACGCCGCCCGCGTCGCCCGCGGGGACGGCCTCGAGGGCGGCCCGCTCGGCGTCGTCGTCCGGGTCGGCGGCAGGGTCGGCGCGCACCGAGCCGCTCTCGACCTCGCCGTAGCCCTTCCGTGCGAAGTTCGCGAGCGCGATGTCGACGGCGTCGCCGTCGAGCCCCGCCTCGGGGAGCAGGTCACCGAGGCCGACCGGCTCGTCGTCGGCGCCGGCGGCGAGGGCGGCCTCGTAAAGGTGGAGCTCCGGGAGCCCCTCCTCGCGGTAGCGCTTGCCCTCCGCGGTGAGGGCGAGTGATTCCTCGGTTTCCTCGGTGACTGCAACCAGCCCTGCGTCCGCGAGTTCGAAGGCAGCGCGGGTGGCGGCCTCGGGTTTGTGGCCGGCCTCGCCGGCCAGGTCGGTTATCGGGCGGTCCGTCTCGGCGTCGGCGGCCTCCAGCACGGCCACCTGCGCTGGTGGGAGTCGTGTTGTCATGGTGTGTGAGTCGCGGCGGTCGTTGTCGGTAGGGGGCGCGGTCGACAGTTAACGGTTCTCACTCGCGGCCAGCGGGCGGTTTCGTTCCCTGCGTCCGGGTCAGGACGCGGGGGAGTCCACCGGCCCGCCACAGGCGAAGGAAAAAGCGAACCCGGACCCCTGCCGCACCGCTGGCTGCACGCCGGGACACCGACTGTCGGGGTCGGGCGTCATATTCCAAGCTTGACGAGCGACGTAACAAAAACCCTCCGGCGCGGGGATCGGTGTGCTTTTTTCCGAGCCGGCGGGCGTGAGTAGCGATGTGGACCGGCGACAGGGGCGTGCGGACGGCGCTTGCACGCGCACGCAGCACCGTCCGGGCAGACCTCAGGGACGACCCCTACCTCGCGTACATCCTGTTGCTGTCGGTGCTGCTCTGTGGGTTCTGGCTCTGGCACCGACTCCCGAACGTCGCCACCTGGGACGAACGGGACCGGCTGCTCGATGCGCTAGTCGCGTACGGCTCGGTTGCCGCCGACCCCGGCTTCGAGGGGCTCCGCGAGGGGGTCGCGTGGGGTCGCACGCCCTTTGGCGGAACGTTCTACCTCTACCTGGTCGTGCTGGCGCCCGTCGTGCTGGCGGCTGCGCTGGCGGGACAGCTCGACGCCGTCGCTGCGGTGGCCGACCCGGACCCGACGTTCGGGTTCGTCGAGGTCTGGCGGACGAGCCCCGAGTGGCTCCTGACTGCGAGCCTGCTTGCAGTCCGGCTGGTGAGCCTGCTGGCGGCTGTCGGGTCGGTGTATCTCACCTACCGGCTCGGGACCGTCCTCCGGGACCGCGCAACCGGCCGGCTGGCAGCGCTTCTGTTCGGGCTCACCTTCGAGGTGGTCGTACTCGCCCACGAGGGCGGGGAGGACCTCCCGGCGCTCTGTTTCCTGTTGCTCGCGCTGTACCTGCTGGTGCGGTACGTCCAGGCGGGCGGGACGGGGCGGTTCTACGCGGCGAGTGCGGCCGGCGGGGTCGCGATGGGGCTGAAGCTGACCGCTGCGCCCATCGCTCCGACCGTACTGCTGGCGTACATCCTCCGGGAGCGGGGAACGGAGAAAGCGTGGTGGCAGGGGCTGTGGCGCTCCCGGCAGCTTCGACGGGGTGCTACTATCGGGGCCGTCGTGGTCGTCCTCAGCTTCCCGGACGTACTGGTGGGGAACCTCTACCCGGTCGCGCGCCGGCTGTTCGGCCAGACTGGCTACCGGATCGTCGACCCCGTCGGGCCGGATGCCCCGGTCTGGTGGTGGTTCCTGCGGGGCTACGCCAGCGCGTTCGGGTGGCCGCTCCTCGTGGCCGCCGTCGGCGGGACCGCCGCCACTCTCTGGACGCTCGACCGCGACGACGACGCGACTTCCCTCGTCGCGGGCTGTCTGGGCATGTTCGTCGTGCTCTTTCTCCCCTGGCACGACTTCCGCCCCCACCACCTCCTCCCGACGATGCCGCTGCTGGTGGTGCTGGGCGCGGCCGGGCTGGTCCGGCTGCGCCGGCGCCACCCGGCCGCTGGGGGTATCGCGGTCGCGGCACTCGTGGTCACGACGGGCCTGTACGCCGGGGTAGGGACGATGCAGTACGCCGACACGCCCCGCGGGGAGGCCCGCGAGTGGGTCGGGGAGAACGTGCCCCGGGAGGCGACGGTAGAGAGCTACCAGCACGGGTTCGAGGATGCCGTCGCGCCGACCTGGCCGCGGCTGAGCCACCCCAACGACGGGGGACCGCCCGGCGAGGTGTCGGTTGCCTGTCCCGACTACATCCAGCTGGTGTCGGAGGAGCTGCACTACCTCCGGGACGCACCGCCCGGGGAGCGCGTCCGGTACGTCCGCTCGAACGTGAGCGAGCGGCGGGCGTACGTCCGCGGACTCCTGAACGGCAGCCGCAACTACGACGTCGTCGCCACCTTCGGGGGCCCACCCGACGACTACGTCCTCGACCGGGCCGAGCCCGGGTCGCTTCCCGACCTGTTACCACTGGGGGTCGTCCCGCAGAGCGACCTCTACGGTGACGAACAGGAACTCGCGGACAGACAGTACGTCGTGATGCTGGAGCGGACCGGCACCTGCGAGGAGCCGCGGTCCCCGCCGTGGTAGGGAGACAGGAGTCCGTGGGCCGGACGCGTCCGGCGGCGTTCACCGCTTGCGGTCGGTGTCGAGGTCGATATCGAGCTCCTCGAGGCGGTCGGCCCACTCGGCGCGGTTCTCCTGGTGCTCCTCGAGAAAGTCCTCCATCAGCCGGGCGGCCTGCTCCTTGCAGTCCCCACAGAGGCGCTCGCCGCCGGCGCACTCGTCGTAGACCCGCTTTGCAAACTCGTCGTCGTCGCTCGCGAGCAGATACGCGTAGAGTTCGTAGACCGGGCAGTCGTCGGGTTCGCCGCCGAGTTCCCGCTGTTTCTCCGCGGTCTCGCGCCCACCGGTGGTGGCGGCCTTGACCTTGTCGTAGCCCTCCTCGGGGTCGTCCAGAAGCGAAATGTGACTCGCGGGCACCGAAGAGGACATCTTTCCACCCGTGAGGCCGGTCATGAACCGGTGGTAGATTGAGGACGGCGCGAGGAAGCCGTAGCCGCCGTGGTCGATCTCGACCTCGCGGGCCAACTGTTCGGCGGCTGCCCGGTCCAGGTCGAAGGTGTCAACGTGGTTGTCGTAGACCCGCTTCTCGCCCTCGACGGCCTCGATCAGCGCCTCGAAGGCCTCCGCAGTGGCGTTGCGGTCGACGAAGCGAACCCGGGGCCGGAGCGGCTCCTTGCCGGCGTTGTCGAGTTTTTCCAGTAGCGCGGCGCGGGTCTCCGGTGTCCCGAACGAGTCTCCCCGGTCGGCGGCGTTCCGGAGGAAGGCGGCAGCGTCCTCACACCGGAGCGTGCCGTCCCCACCCGCACTGCCGTCGCCGTCGGCGTCTCCAGCCCCGCGCCCGTCGCCGTTTCCGTCCTCGGCCTCCCCCGCGACGTCGTCGTAGACCAGCGCGAGCGTCCGGCGCTCGGCGTCGCTCAACTCGAAGCTGGCGTAGGCCTCGGTCACCCCGAAGTAGCGCAGCCGGGCTGCGAGGTCCCGCGAGAGCCGGATGTGTGGGTCCTGGTCCGGCCCCACGGGGATGACCGTCGGCTTTGGCTCCTCGAGCTGGGGGTAGAGGATGTCGGCCATCTGGGTGACGACCGACTGCATGTGCGAGACGTCAGTTTCCCCGTCGAAGTCGTAGATAGCCTGCAGCTCCGAGAAGTTGGCCTCCGCACCCAGCTCGAAGGCCAGGTCCTGGACCTCGCGGTTGGCGGACTGGCGGTAGAGCTCCCCCGCCTCGGGGTCGAATCCCAGCGCGAGCAGCGAGAGGACGTAGTTGCGGGTGTGCTCGTCGACCTCTGCCCAGGAGAGGCCGCGAGCGCTGTGGGCTTCGAGGTCGGCGATGAGCCCGTAGGCGTCCCCGCCCTGCTGCTGGTGCCAGATGATCTCGTCGAAGACCAGCTTGTGGCCGATGTGTGGGTCGCCGGTGGGCATGAACCCCGAGAGCGCGGCGAAAGGGTCGTCCTCCCGCATCGCGCGGGCGACCGGGCGGTAGTCACGGTGGCCGAAGATGACCCCCCGGCGCATCAGGTAGTGGGGGGCAGGAACCTCCCCGAGCACCTCCTCGAAGCGCTCGATGCCGAACTGCTCGAACAGCTTGCGGTAGTCCGACACCGTCGAGGAGCCCCAGGGGTCGAGGGCGACGTCGTCGACGGCCCCGCCGTCCGCGCGCGGCCGATGGCCGCGGGAGTGGTCCGAGGAGCCCCGCTCCTCGCTACCGTCGTCCGGTCGGCGCTGGGCAGCGGTCTCGGTCGAGGGCGGCCGGTCGGCGTTCTCGTCGGCTGGTGGCTGTGCGTCCGGGTCGTGGTCGGCGTCGCGTTCGTGTGTCATCTGTCGGGTGTCGTGTGGTGGTGAGGCGAGGCGTCGCGGCGAGAAGGTGGAGGGAGCACCGCGGCCGGGCACAGCGTCACGCGCCGGCCCGACCGTCGGGACTGTCCGCTTCCTGAGCCTGCGGGCGCCACGGGCGGGAAGCGGCCGTCATACGACGACGTAACCGTCACCAGCGACATAACGGTTTTCATCGGAGTCACGGCGTCAGCCGGTC
>CAZOWU010000130.1:0-6374 GCA_964583735.1 uncultured Halobacteriales archaeon
ACTCGGCGACGGCCCGGGCGAGGCTCTCTGCCTCCTCCTCGGTGGTCTCCCCGTCAACTCTCAGGTCCATTTCCCGGCCCTTCGACGGGGACTCGTGAAAGTACTTCGGCGTTGCTCACGCGGATGGGCGAGCGACTAATGGGAATTTTTGTCATTCAATAGCACCGGACGATGGCTACGGTGGGCCAACTCCAGAACAATCCCGTCTTCCTCGCGGCGCTCGGGTTCTTCGGGCTGGTTTTCGCGGGCTGGTTTTCGCGGGCCTCGGGTCGTGGGCGGTGATTTCCGGCATCAGCAAGTACCGAGCCGCCGCTGCGCGAACGGGGACCCCGTTCGGACACGGGTTGTGGACTCGGCGGTGAACGAACACAACAAGTACCGGGCAACGGTGACGCAAACACGCGAGCACTGCGACGCACACAGCCAGCCGTGGGAGTCTCGTTTGCCCACAACGGTCGGACGCGAGACCTCGGCAGACTCGCGGTGCCGGCAGACGCGCACCGCGAGTCTGCCGGGGCTTTCGTGCTGTCCTGAACTCCGGTCGGACAAAAGCAACCACAGCCCCCTTCTCACCCGCAACCGCCAAATAGCGGGCCCCGCACAGGCCAGGTATGGACCGAACGGCAGCGGTCACCCGGGAAACCGCCGAGACCGACATCGAGGTGACCCTCGACCTCGACGGCGAGGGCGAGACAACCGTCGAGACCGGCGTGGGCTTTTTCGACCACATGCTCGACGCCTTCGGGACCCACGGCCTCTTCGACCTGACCGTCCGGTGTGACGGCGACCTCGCGGTCGACGACCACCACACCGTCGAGGACGTCGGGATCGCCCTCGGAGAAGCGTTCGAGGACGCGCTGGGCGACAAGCGCGGGGTCGCCCGCTTCGCCGACCGGCAGGTCCCGATGGACGAGGCCCGCGCCGAGGTGGTGCTCGACATCTCCGGCCGGCCGTACTTCGTCTTCGAGGGTGAGTTCTCCCAGGAGTCGGTCGGCGAGATGACCAGCTACATGGGCCGGCACTTCCTGCGCTCGCTCGCCACGAACGCGGGGCTGACGCTGCACGCCGAGGTGGAGGGGGAAAACGCCCACCACGAGGTCGAGGCGCTGTTCAAAGCCGCGGCGCGGGCCTTCGACGACGCCACCCGGGTCGACGAGCGCCGGCCCGACCCGCCGAGCACCAAAGGCGAACTGTAGGCGCTCTCACCTGCTGGGAGCGGCCGTCCGGATTGAAACTGCCGGGTGTGTGATGCAAGACCACGACGAACGCTACGGACCCGTTCGGCGCCTCGACGGGAACCGCGATGGCCGACGCGGACGCCGCCGACCTGCTGCAGACGGCGGGATGGGGTGTCCTCACGCTGGCCGACGGCGACCGGCCGTACAGTATCCCGGCTTCCGTTGGCTACGACGGCGAGACGGTCTCCTTCCTGCTGGTGTGGCAGCGTCCGGACGACCGGAAGTTCGAGTTCGTCGGGAACAGCCAGCCGGCACGCCTGCTCGTGACGCGGGTCGACGCCAGGTTCGACTGGGCGTCTGTCGCCGTCACCGGACCCGTCCGGGCGGTCGACCGCGACGGCGCGGAGTGGGAGACACTCGTCACGACTCTCGATGGGAGCGACTGGTTCTCGCCGGCGTTCGACGCCGCCGAGGCGGTCAGCAGCGTCCAGGGGTGGGCGCTGGACCCCGACCGGGTCACAGGCATGGAAGTCCGGCCGGACCGGTGACAGTCCCCGTCGAACGGATACCGGTGGCCCGCGACCCTCCAGTGTGGCCTGCGGTGTCGTCTCGCCCGTGCAGTGCTCCCCGAAGGTCGACCAGTCTGACCAGCCGCCAAGCTCCATGGCGGGTCGTCGTCGCTCGTGGTCCCTGGGGACGATGCTGCGACTGTGGTACGGACGGTCCGGGCCGGGAACGCCCGGCTATCGAGGACGTCACAGTCGTCAGCGACGCCGACGACGAAACAACCGCTCGGCTGAGCCGGGACGCGACCGTGCAAGACGTACTCGAGTGGATGCGGCAGACCGACGGGGCAGTACGGTCGGCCATCGCCCAGAACGACGGCCGGACGGTCGACATCCGGTTGCCGAGTACGGATACCGCGTCCCGGTTGTAGACCCGATGTGACGACGCTGCCGATTCGGTCACCAGTCGTCGTACGAGCCACCAGGGAGCCACTCACCGGGCCTCGGCCGGTTAACTCGCGGCCGAACAGCGAGAGGTCGCGCTGATTCAGGAGCAGTCTACGCGTTCAGGCGTCGTCGTCGCCCGGCTTTTTTACCTTCGTAATGATGACATCCCAGTCCGGTAACTCGTGGCCGTTCCGAACTCCGTACCCGCCGGCAACCGAGAGTCCATTTCGGTACGCCGCCTGAATCGACTCCTCTAGCGCCGTCTCCAGGTCAGCAGTCGTCTCTGGGTCGGTCGTCGCCTCGTGCGTCGTACCGTCCACCCGGACCGTGAGGTCACCATCACTCCCGACAGAGACGAGGGCCTCGTCGTAGGTGAACGACACCTGAACAGGCTCCTCCTGTTGCGTGTCTCGCGTGAGGAGCGTGTTTAGCGCGTCGGGGTCGATGAAGTGGTGCAACGGCGGCAAGGCTGTCTGGTCGCGTCCGGTTGCTTCAGCGATGGCTTCGACAATGGTCACGCTCGGTCGGCTGTGGCGGTCCCATCCGTCTCGAAGCTCGCTTCGGTCACGACCGCTGGGCGACGTATCGGAATCTCCTTCGTCTATGTTCTCGGTCATAGCGTGGTTTCACTCTCTCTGTCGGGTGATACCGGTGCACAGTCCGGCCGGCTATCGGTTGACCGTACCCCCCTCAATGGGACAAACCGATATATAATTGTTGTGAGGAAATGAGTGACAAAGTTCGAGTGGGATTACCGACGACTCCGCTCGAGTTGCCAGGTGAACGGTGCGTTCAGCACGATGGCCAGGCTGTTCGTCGAGCCTGCGCCCCAGATGGCGGTTTCGTCGCGCGGTTTGGGCGGGTGGTTACTGTTCCCGTCGACGAGTGCACTCACGAGCGTCTTTCGCCGATCGCCTCGGTGAGTCCCTCCTCGGTAGTCGTGTAGACGACCTCGTCGTCGCCCGTCGAGACGAAATCCACCACGCGCTCGCACACGGTATCACGGCCGACCACCGTCCAGACGCCCCGCTGTTCGGTGGTGCGGGTCGTCGTTTCGAGGCTGTCGAGCGCGGCTGTCAGGGCGGTCACGCGGTGTTCGTACTCCTGTTCGAAGTGCCGACCGGCCGTTTCCGTCGAGATTGCCCAGTACCGCTTGGGACTCGACTGTCTTACCTCGACGAACCCCCGATTGCGGAGTTCGTCGGCTGCATCGGAGACACGCGTTCGGGGGACATCTGTGGCCTCGTTCACGTCCTGGGCAGTCCCTTCACCGAGGCTGACGAGAGCAACGAGCGTCCGGGCGGCGTCGGTACTGAGCCCGAGTGCTTTGAGCTGCTTGACGGCCGTGAACCGTGCCTGTTCCGATGGGTCGCCGGCCGTTAGATTGTCACCAGTCTGGTGAAACCACCGACCGTGGTGGTTTTTGCGGTGTAGCAACAGAGCGGTGCGACCAGACCTGTGGCTACGCGCTACACGACGCTCCGTGCTACCCGCTAGTATGAGTGTTGTGAGTGAGTGAACGGCCGAGCAGTACTGGTTGTGCCGAGCTCTGAACACGCGTATTCCGCGCAGTTGCGTGATTGTACGGGTGACACTGTTGCGTCTCGGTGCAACGTACTGATACGGTCGTGCGTACTTCCTTTCGAGACCACGAAACAGAAGACGGGCTCCGTGGTCCGAAACGTCGATTCTCCCCGAGACTGCTGAAATTGCGTACGCACGACCGTATCAGCAACGTCCACTCTTGGGCGCGTCACTGCCCTGGTCGGCCCGTCCTCGCCGGAGCGGTTTGCAGGTCCGCTCGTCCTTCTGTTCGGGTGTGTCGGCCGCAGTTGGTCCTGTGGATCGACGCATCCCTTTTCTGGAGGGGTGTGCTACCATCAGCAACACGCCCCATGTACGAGGTAGTGTCAAAAACACGGCGGACGTGGTGAACGTGTTCGAGGAGATCATGCAGAAGTTCTCCGATTCCCCCAGCCAGCAGCGCGTCATCAGGCTGTTGCTGGAGCGGGGCTTCTCCGTCAACGAGGAAGGACGGGTCGTCTCGGGGGGCATCGAGATCCCGAACACGGGTATCGCCCGCGAGGCCGGCGTCGACCGCCGCGTGGTCAACGCCACCACAGAAGCCATCCTCGCGGACGACGAACTCCGGCCCATCTTCCGGAACATCTCCGCGGTCCCGAGCCTGATGGACCTGGCCCCAGTGCTAGATATGACCGTGCTGACGGTGGCGGTCCGGGACGCCGAGGAGTCGGGGATCGTCGCCGCCGTCACCGGGCGGATCGCCGACCACAACATCCCGGTCCGGCAGGTGCTCAGCGAGGACCCCGAGTTCACCGACGAACCCCGGCTGTACGTCATCACCGACAAAGCCCTCCCTGGCGAGCTCATCACCGACCTCCAGGACCTGGAGTTCGTCCGCCGGCTGGAACTGGAATGAGCCGGGACAACGCGGGGGAGGTGGCCGACGCCAGCGACCACACCGTCACCGTCTCCCACCCCGACGGGACGGCGCGGCTCTCGGTACCGGACGGGACAGTCCTCCGGGACGCGCTGCTCGCGGCAGGCCAGAGTCCCCACAGCCGGGCGGGCCGGCGGCTCAACTGCGGCGGCCGCGGGCTCTGTGCGACCTGCGGGGTCCGGGTCGAGGACGCGCCCGCGCCCGACCACTGGCACGACGACCTCGCCGCCCGCTTTGGCTACCCGCGGCTGTCCTGTCAGATCCGCGTGACCGGGGACATGGCTGTCGAGGTGCCCGAGAAGCTCGTGTGGGGCGGCCGCGAGTCGGGAGAGGAGTGAGCCCCGCGCCTCCGGCAGGTCAGGGGATCAGCTGTTCGCCGTCGTCGTCGTAGAGGACGATGGCGTCGACGGGGCAGGCCCGGGCGGCGAACTTCGCGTCCAGCTCGGCACCATCGGGGACCTCGCGGACGAAGACGTCCGCCTCGCGTTCCTCGCTGTCGACCAGGTCTGCTTTCCCGTCGTCCTCGTCGCGCTGGAAGGCGTCCCACTCGGCGGTGCACTGGAACATCCCGATGCAGGTGTCGCGGTCGAATTCGACGTGCATGGAGGTGTGTGGGGCGGCGAGGGTAATGGTATTGGCGGCACGGGGACTGGGAGCGATTTTAGGTGGATTGTCCGCAGAGAAGAAAGTCCCCGCTCGCTCGGCGTGTGAAACGACACAAGCACCGCAGGAGTGGCCGCAGGGACCGACGAGGAGCGCAGCGAGCGCGAGGCCAACCGGAGGGAGGGCTCGACTCGCTCGAACGGTGCCCGGAGGGAACCGTGAGAGTCACAACAGCCGAGCGAGCGGGGCTTTCGTTCCACCCACGGCAGCCACACACCTCCCCAGCCGATTCGCTCACTCGGTCGCACCGCTCCCTCCCTCGCTCATCCCTCGCACGGCGGCTGTCGCGCGATGGACCGCGCGACAGCGCGCGCCGGTGAGTCGTCGGACTGCCCGTCCACGAGCCGGAGCAGACTGCCCGTCCACGAGCCGGAGCAGACTGACACGAACCCCACGGCGGGGGTTTAAATTCGGGGACGCCCCAGAGATAGTCAATGGACGTTGCGGAGATCCCGGCGGTCCCGGAGTGGTTCCCTGACCACCTCCGCGGGGAGGGCATCGAGACGCTGTATCCACCACAGGCCAAGGCCGTCGAGGCCGGCGTCACAGAAGGGGAGAGCCTCGTTGCCGCCGTCCCGACCGCCAGCGGGAAGACACTGGTCGCCACCCTTGCCATGCTCGCGAGCGTCGAGCGGGGCGGCAAGGCGCTGTACATCGTCCCGCTGCGTGCGCTGGCGAGCGAGAAACGCGAGGAGTTCGAGGCGTTCGAGGAATACGGGCTGGACGTGGGAGTCTCCACCGGTAACTACGAGTCCGAGGGCGGGTGGCTGGCCGGCAAGGACATTATCGTCGCCACAAGCGAGAAGGTCGACTCGCTCGTCCGCAACGACGCCCCCTGGCTCGACGACCTCTCGTGTGTGGTCGCCGACGAGGTCCACCTGGTCGACGACGGCGAGCGCGGCCCCACACTCGAAGTCACCCTCGCCAAACTCCGCCAGATCAACCCCGGCCTGCAGACGGTGGCGCTCTCGGCGACCATCGGCAACGCCGACGAGCTCGCTACGTGGCTCGACGCCTCCCTCGTGGATTCGGAGTGGCGCCCAATCGAACTCAAGAAAGGGGTCCACTACGGCGACGCGCTCCACCTCGAGGACGGCAATCAGCAGCGGGTGGCCGTCC
>CAZOWU010000131.1:0-6357 GCA_964583735.1 uncultured Halobacteriales archaeon
GATGTCCCGGCGATTGCCCGCATCGGGGTCGGCACGCGCCGGGAACAGACGACAATACTCACTATCAGTCGTCGGCGCCGGGCCTCGCGGGCCCGATGCTCGGGCGCTCGACCTCGCGGTCCCGCTTCTCGCCCTCGATGTCGTAGGGGTACTCGCCGGTGACACAGCCCAGGCAGAGGTCCTTGCGGTCCGAGTTGAGCGCGTTCGTGACCGCCTCCACGGGGAGGTACGCGAGCGAGTCGGCACCGATCTGCTCGTTGATCTCCTCGACAGATTTGTCGGCCGCGATGAGTTCCCCGCGGGTGGCCATGTCGATCCCCAGATAGCAGGGAGCGACGATCGGCGGGGAGCCGATCCGGACGTGGACCTCCTCGGCGCCGGCGTCCCGGAGTAACTCGATGAGCTGTGTGGAGGTGGTGCCGCGGACGACCGAGTCGTCGATGACCGTGACGGTGCGACCCTCGACGGTGTCGCGGATCGGGTTGAGCTTCAGCCGGACGGCCCGCTCGCGCTCGTCCTGGGTGGGCATGATGAACGTGCGGCCGACGTAGCGATTTTTCATCAACCCCTCGGCGAATTCGGTGTCGGCGCCGTCCTCGGCAGCGGCCTCCGCGTAGCCCGACGCGAACGAGCGCCCGGAGTCCGGCACCGGCATCACGACGTCGGTCTCGATGCCCGACTCCGCCCAGAGCTGCCGGCCGAGTTCACGGCGGACCTCGTAGACCAGGTCGCCGTCCATCTCGGAATCCGGCCGGGCGAAGTAGACGTGCTCGAAAAAGCAGTGGGCGGAGTGGTCGCGGTCGAACAGCTGGTAGCTGTCGAAGCCGGTGCCGTCGGGGCGGAGCACGACCAGTTCGCCGGGTTCCACGTCACGAACGAGGTCGCCATCGAGCGTGTCGATAGCCGCCGACTCCGAGGCGACGACGTAGCCGTCATCGAGTTCGCCCAGGCAGAGCGGACGGTTTCCCTGTGGGTCACGGAGGCCGAGGACGGTATCGTCGTGCATGATCGTCAGCGAGTAGGAGCCGTGCAGGCGGTCCATCGTCGACTTGACCGCCCGCACCAGGTCCTCTTCGAGGAGATTGCGGGCGAGTTCGTGGGCGATCACCTCGGTGTCGCCGTCGGAGGTGAAGGCGTGGCCCAGCGTGGCCAGCTCCTCGCGCAGCGACTCCGTATTGACGAGGTTGCCGTTGTGTGCCAGGCCAAGCGAGCCGGACTTGAACGACACCGAGAAGGGCTGGGCACAGGAGGTCCCCAACCCGCCCTCGGTCGGGTAGCGGACGTGGCCGATCCCGTTTGCGCCGTTGAGGGTGTCGATGTCGTCGGCGCCGAATACGTCGCCGACGAGCCCGGTTTCGACGTGGTCGTGTTGCTGGAAGCCGTCGTGGGTGACGATCCCGGCGGCCTCCTGGCCCCGGTGCTGGAGGGCATAGAGGGAGTAATAGAGGGGGCGGGCGGCGTCACGGTCCGCCAGGGAGATGCCGACAACGCCGCACTTCTCGTGCATTACTCTTTGCTCTGCCAAGCGTAGCCGCGCCGTCTCGCTGACTTGCCAAAGCCACACGACGAACAGACTCCCTTCTTGCTGTGGTAGGATTTCTCGCCACACCGTCGACACTTGACGTGTGTGGTGGTGTTTTTCTTGCCCTGACTCGGTGTACCTGCGCCAGTCATGGGTTAATGGAAACGACGTTGTCGCCGCGTATAATCGTTGTGTTGTCCCCATCCTCGACCACGAGGTTCATGTGCTGGTCGTACCCCGAGAGGACGCCCTCGTACACCTCGCCGCCTTTCAGGTGGACGGTTACTGCCCCCCCGACAGACGCCTCCAGCACGTCCAGCGGCCGACTCCCGTTTTCGGTCATGCGTCTACAGGGCGCCGGTTCACACTTGAACGTACCGGCTCGGGCTGTGCAGGCTGTCTCTCGTTGCTCGCCCACTGCCTCCCTGCGCCAGGTCCCGGCGCCCGCTGCTCAGAGGTCGGCCGCGTAGTCCCCGCTCGCCCGGGCCGCGAACGCCGCGAGCAGGTCGGCGGTCTGGTCCAGGTCCACAAGGTCCAGCACCTCCACCGGCGTGTGCATGTAGCGGTTGGGTACCCCGAGGTTCAGCGACGGAATCCCCCCGCGAGAGGTGTAGAAGGCGTCGGCGTCGGTGCCGGTCCGCGACCCCGCGGCCGACAGCTGCACGTCGATGTCGGCGGCCTCGGCGGCTTCCCGGACGGCCGCGACTACTGCAGGATGGTTGGCAGCCCCGCGGCCGACGACCGGTCCCTCGCCGAGTTCGACCCCGCTGCCCTTGTCGCCCGGTGCGCCCGGGGTGTCAGTGGCGTGGGTGACGTCCGTCGCCACGACGGCGTCGGGCGCGAGGTCGAATCCGACCATCTTCGCACCCTGCAGGCCGAGTTCCTCCTGGACGGTGGAGACAGCGTAGACAGTCGCGTCCGGGTCCTGGCGTGCGGCGCGGCGCAGCCCCTCGGCAGCCGCCCACGTTCCAATCCGGTTGTCCAGCCCGCGAGCCGCGACTAGGCCGTTCTCCAGCTCCGCGACGGTCTGCCGGAACGTGACCGGGTCTCCGCGCTCGACCAGTGCTTCGGCCTCCTCGGCGTCCACGGTACCGATGTCGACGTGCTGCTCGCCGATCTCGTCGACGGAGTCGTTCTCGCGGTCCCGGAGGTGGATCGCTGTCTGGCCGACGACGCCAGCCACGGGGCCGTCGTCGGTGTGGACCTCGACGTGTTGGCCCTTGGTGACAGTGCGGTCCGAGCCGCCGACGGCCGTGAGCCTGAGCATGCCATCGTCGGTGATGTCACGGACCAGAAAGCCGATCTCGTCACCGTGGCCCGTCAGAGCAACGGCGGGCTCGCCGCCCTCCAGCACTGCGACGGCGTTGCCGTAGTCGTCGGTGCGAACCTCGTCGGCGAACGTCTCGACGTACTCGACCCAGACCTGCTGGCCGGCCGTCTCGAAGCCCGAGGGGGTTGCCGTGTCGAGCAGGTCCGCCAGGAATCCGCGTCGTCGTTCGTCCATGACTGGAGTTGGGCGGCGCAGAACTTCAACGGCCCGGCCGCTGGTCCCTCGCCGGTCCGGTCCGCGACGGTCGTGCCCGCCGCACGTGTCAGCACGACTTAAGACCCGTCCCCACGAACGCCACGTATGGCGAAGTTCACGCTGTTCGAGGTTCATCTGGAAGACGCATCGTTCACGGCAAACGCGCCCTACAGCGGGAAAGGCAGCGAGGGGTCGGAGTCCGACAGCGAGGACGAGTACGAGGAGGAGGATGAGGAGGAGGAGGAGGGTGCTGCGGCGGATAGCGGCTCCGGTGGACCTGGAAGGGCACTCGTGGGGCTGCTGGTGGTCGTCGCCATCCTCGCGCTCGCCTACCTCGGCAGCCGCCGGCTGGGCGGGGACGACGTGCCGGACGTGGCGGTCGAAGAGGAACTCGAGGCGTAGGAAAGACATATGTCCGTCGGACGGCTGATTTGCGTATGAGTCTCTTCCGGAGCGTGCAGGCAGTTACCGGCGCCTCCGGCGACGGCCCCGTCGACTGGGTGGCTGTCGCCGAGGCAGCCAAGGCCGCTACGTCACCCGGCCATGTCGACCTCCCGGCCGGCGAGCGGGAGGCCTACGCCACTGACGTCCGGGAAGCCCGGGACCGCGTTCGCGAGGTCACCGCACTCGATTTCGCCATCCCCGAGCGCGTCGAGATACAGCACTGCCACCACTGGGTCGACGCCAACATCGCCACCTTCGAGCGACTGATGGCGCCCGTCGAGAGTCAGGCCGAGTACATCCCCGGGCTGGCCCGCGTGGTCAACACCGGCTCGATGGCCTTTGTGCTCTCCTTTCTCTCGCGGAACGTCCTCGGCCAGTACGACCCCCTGCTGCTCGCGGACGGGGACGACCACGCGCTGTACTTCGTCCGGCCGAACATCCAGCGGGTCGCCGACGAACTCCCGGCCCCCTACGACCGCTTCCGGCGGTGGATCATCTTCCACGAGGTGGCCCACGCCGCCGAGTTCGGCGCCGCCCCCTGGCTGCCCGACCACCTCGAAAGCGAGATGACCGAGGCCGTCGAGAAACTCGCCGAGGGGACACTCGACCGGGACTCGCTGGGGCGGCTCGACACCACGATGACCGCAGTCGAGGGCTACGCCGAACTCGTGATGGACCGCGCCTTCGACGAGGAGTACGCCGACCTGCGGGACGCGCTGGACGCCCGTCGGCAGGGCCGTGGCCCGCTCCAGCGGCTCGTCCGCCGGCTGCTCGGGCTGGGGATGAAACGGCGCCAGTACGAGCGGGGCAAAGACTTCTTCGAGGCGGTCGTCGAGGCCAGCGACATCGAGACTGCCGGCCGAGTGTGGGACTCCCCGGAGACGATACCGACCGACGAGGAACTCGACGACCCAGGGCGCTGGCTCGCCCGCGTCGCCTGAATGCCCCGACAGCTCACCGAGGGCGTCTGGCTGCTCGACCTGGGCCTCGTGGAGCCCGTCGACTCCTACGCCTATCTGGTCGACGACACCAGCGAAGGCGGTGACGGGACGGTCACGCTCGTCGACGCTGGACTCTTTCTGAACCGCCCGACACTGGGCGATGAGCTGGCTGCCGCCGGCGAAGGCTACACGCTCGCGGACATCGACCGGGTGCTCGTCACTCACTACGACCTCGACCACGTCGGCGGCCTGCGCGCGTTCGCCGAGTCCGGCGTCCCCGTCTACGTCGGGACCGACGACGCGGCCTTCCTCGCGGGCGATGCCGACCCGCCGCTGTTGCACCACAAGGGCCTCTTTCACCGGGTGGCCCGCCGGGTCTGGCCGTTCCCGGATGTCGACGTCGTTCCGGTCGCCGACGGGACGAAGGTGGGAGGCTTCCGTGCCTACCACACGCCCGGCCACAACCCCGGCCACACCGTCTACGTCCACGAGCGGCTTGGGGTCGCCTTCCTCGGTGACCTCGTCTGGGGTGCCGAGGGCGGACTCACCACCCCTATCTGGTTCGACTCCTACGACATGGAGGAACTGGCGACGAGCGTCCGCGACCTGGCCGAGCGTGTCGGGGAGTTCGAGGTGGCGGCGATGGGCCACGGCGACCCGCTGACCGCCGGCGGTGCCGTCGCGCTCGCCGAACTGGCCGAGCAGGTCTGATAGTGATTGTTGTCGTCTGTTCCCGGCGCGTGCCGACCCTGCTGCGGGCAATCGCCGGGACATCGGGACAACAACCACTATGATAGTGATTGCTGTGATTATTTTCGGCATCCTGTGAGAATATCGGTGTTTTGAGAGGCGACTCGGCCGATCTGTGACCGCCCGGCGGTAACGAGTCACAGCAATCACTATGAGTCCCGCGACGGCCGGCTGCGCGGTAGCTCGCGAGCCACCGCGCGGCGGTGATAAAGAGTTTTGTCGGGTTCAGCCGTAGCCGATGGCATGGCGGAGCACACCGTCGAGTTCGTCGGGACGGGCGAAGCGATCACCGTCTCGGAGAAAGAGACCATCCTCAGCCGCTGCATCGAGGAGGGCATCGCTCAGGAGTACTCCTGTCGGGTGGGGATGTGTCTGGCGTGCTCGGCGGAGATACTCGAGGGGGAGGTCACCCAGCCAGCGGCCCGCGGGCTCACGGAACAGGAACGCGAGCGGTACGCCCTGACCTGCATGGCTCGCCCGCAGTCGGACCTGAAACTCGACCGCGGAAGGTACCCCCCAAGCATCGAGCGCGACCAGACAGCCGACGAGAGTGACGCCGCCGCTGCGGCTGACGATTAGACCAGCATCCACGCGAGCGGTGACCGAAGGCCACCCGAGCGAGAAATGCGTGGTCTACATGTACCCGAGGTCGCGCAGCCGCTCCATCAGGTCCTCCTTGTCCTGGGCGCGGCCGGCGCGCTCGGTGGTGTTGGCCATGTCCTGGAGCCAGGCGGGCTCCTCCGCCGATTTGTCCGTCGAGACCTCGCTACCCAGCGACCGGAAGCCGGCGAAGTACTTCGGGCTCACGGGGAGGTCCTCCTCCGTGAGGTCGCCGGGGATGTCCTTCGTACTTTCGGGGACGTAGCCCTCGTCGGGGTAGTCCTCGACGGTGTCCGGGACGACGAAGTTCCAGTAGGCGTCCCAGACGTCGGGCTCGGCGAACTGGAGGATCGGCTGGACGCGGTCGTGGGGCGGGTAGATGTCGGGGTCGTGCCGGGGCGACAAGAAGGTCTCGTCTGCGCGGGCCTCCTGCTCGTCCCACCGGACGCCCGAGAGGATGCCGTCGATGTCGTACTCCTCGATGGCGTCGTTGAGCGCCACGGTCTTCAGCAGGTGGTTGCCCACGTAGGTATCGAGCAGGAACGGGAAGGTGTCCTCCTCGTACTCGAGGATGT
>CAZOWU010000132.1:0-6331 GCA_964583735.1 uncultured Halobacteriales archaeon
CGGGCCGGACGGGGATCTCGAAGGTCGGCTCGTCGGTCCCTGTCCGGTCGCTGGACGTCGGGTCGTCGGCCTCCGCCGCGTCGCTGGACGTCGGGTCGTCGGCTCCCGCCTCGTCGCTAGACGCCGGGTCGCCGGCCATCACCGTCGGGTAGGGCGGCTTCCCTCTTAGTCCCGCGGCCGCAGCGCCCGCTTTCGGCGAGCCGGAGCGTCCTTTCCCAGCCGGTCACGATGCACGATGCGCGGTGTTCTAGTGTGTCCGCGCCCGACGGCCGGCCATGACACTCGCGTTCCCGCCGTCGCTGTCGGTACCGGCCCTCGCCCTCGTCGGCGCGACTGCCGGCCTGCTCGCGACGCTCGTCATGGACCTTCCGATGCGCGCCCTCCTCGCGGAGGGGATGACGCCACCGTTCGTCGCTGCCGGCGCGCTGACGGGCGCGGACACCGCCGACGCACCCCGCCGGGTCGCACTCGCCGTCCACTACGGCTCCGGGACCGGTGCGGGCGTCATCTTCACCGCGCTGGCGGTGCTCGCAGCCACTGCCGGCGCGCCCGGCCCTGCGGTCGCCGGCTTTCCGCTCCTCGCGCTCGCCGTTGCCGCGCTCGTCCAGCTACCCGTGATGGTCGCCTTCTTCTCGTACTTCGTGCTCCCGCGGTACGGAACCGTCCCCCCGGCGCGCGTCCCACGGGTCCGCCGGGACTGGCTCGTCTCCGCGGCGGCCTACGTGGCCAGCGTTGCGGTCCTGCTCCCGGCGCTGGTTTGGGTCGTCGGGTGATGCCGTCCGTGTGGCTGACACGTCCGCAGGCGGTGTCCCTATATCGGGGCGGACCGAAACCGGACCGTGACAGACGCCGACAGTTCGGTGCTCTACCCGAACGCCGGTGAGGGCGCCGGCGACGACTCGGACGGCGACGGCAGCGTCTCGCGTCGGGGCCTGCTAAGCGCCACGGCCGCGGCCGGTGCCGTCGCCACGGCCGGCTGTGCGTCGAACGATGTGGAGACGGCCGGGCCGGTCGAGGGCGTGTCGACAGTGTTCGTGTTCAACACCGGGGACGGCAGCGTCAGCGTCATCGACGCCGATGCCGACGAGGTCATCGGGACGCGGGCTGTCGGCGTGACGTCGTCGTTTCCCTCGAACCAGTTTTCGCCGCGGCTCGTTAGCAGCCCTGAGGAGCACCTGTGGGTCAACGCCGACCGCGGGGTCCGGGCGCTCGCCGCCGACTCGCTCTCGGAAGTCACCCGGGTCGAGACCGAGTCGGGCGCCAACTGGCTCGAACGGACGCCCGATGGCGACCACCTCGTCGTCAGCGCCCGGGAGCCGGCCCACACCCAGTACCGCATCGACGCCGACCCCGACTCGGAAACCTTCGGCGACGTGACCGGGGAACTCGACCGGTCCTCCGAGGGCGGCCGCGGGACAAACGACGGCCCCGGCCCGTGTGACGTCACGGTTCACCCCGACGGCGACGTGGCCTACGTCCCCGACCTCTTCGGCGACACGCTGACTGTCCTCGACCTCGAAGCGTTCGAAATCGTGACGCAGGTCGAAGTGTCGCCGGTCGGGAACGGCCCGGCCGCGCCGTGGATGGGAACTGCCGCCTGGAACGGGGAGACGCTGCTCGTCGAACACGACGAGGGTGAGACTGGAACCGAGAGCATCTGGGACGTGAGCGACCCCGCCAGTCCCCGCGAGCGGGTCAGGCTCACCGCCGACGACGGCCTCGGCCAGCGCCCGCTGACCAGCGAGGTCGGCCCCGACTCCAAGACCGGCTACGTCTTCACACCCGGGTCGAACGATATAACCGTCGTCGACTTGGCGGCCGGCGACGTCGTGGACCGGGTCGACCTCGGCGGGTCGGCGTTCGTCGGGACCTGGGGGCCCGACCGCGAACGCCTGTACGTGCCCGTCCAGACCGAAGACGAAGTGGCAGTCGTCGACCACGCGGCCGGCGAAGTGACGGCGCGGCTGTCAGTCGGGCCTCGACCCTACGGGGCAACCGCGGGGACCGTCCGGCCAGCCGAGCGCACGTCCCCGGAGACGGCCGAGGCGCTACGCCGGCTGGCGTTCCGTTACGACGACCGCGGGACGACCTACTGTCTTGCCAACTGCGCCTGCGGGCACCGGCTCTGAGCTGTCGGGGGTACCGCTTGCCCGGGCCGTCGCGGGCAACTTATCTGGGCTGCATCCCTGGAAGGAGTATGTGCGGGCGCTACAGTTTGTTCGCGCCACCCGAGGCCGTCGAGAAACGGTTCGAGGCGAGCTTCCGTGCGTCGTTCCAGCCGCGGTACAACGCCGCGCCGCGACAGTCCCTGCCGGTCATCGGTGACGACCACGACAGCGAGGTCCGGACGATGGAGTGGGGGCTGGTCCCGCCGTGGGCCGACAGCCGCGACGACGGCGGCTTCATCAACGCCCGTGCCGAGACCGTCGCAGACAAGCCCAGCTTCCGGGACGCCTTCAGCCGGGACGGCCCCGGCGGCCGGTGTCTCGTCCTCGCCGACGGCTTCTACGAGTGGGTCGAGCAGGAGGGCAGCAAACAGCCCTACCGGGTGACCCTGGCCGAAGAGCGACCCTTCGCGATGGCCGGGCTCTGGACGCCCTTCGAGCCCGCGACCGAGCAGACTGGCCTGGGCGACTTCGGCGGCGACGGTCCGGGCGACCCCGACCCCGTCGAGACGTTCACCATCGTCACCACCGAGCCGAACGCGACTGTCGCGGAACTGCACCACCGGATGGCCGTCGTCCTGCCGGAGGGCAGCGAGCGCGAGTGGCTGCGCGCGCCCGCCGAGGAGGCTGCCGACCTGCTCGAGCCGTACGACGGAGAGATGCGCGCCTACCCGGTCTCGGAGGCTGTCAACGACCCGAGCAACGACGTTCCCGCGGTGGCCGAACCGCTGTCGGAGTGACAGGCCAGGTGTCACGTGCGGGGAGTGCCGTGACCGGGGCGACCAGTCACCCGATGTTGACGACCAGCACCGGGACGGAGCCGTTCTCGACGACGCGGTCGGTCGTACTCCCCAGCGCCTCGACACCCTGGCGTCCGGTCCGTCCGTGAGTACCCATCGCGACGAGGTCGACATCCGCCTCTTTGGCGTACTCGACGGCGACCCGGTGGGGGATCCCCTCCTCGCAGACGGTCGCGGCGCTCAATCCAGCGTCTTCGACAGTCACCTCCACGTCGTCGAGCGCGCGTTCGCCCTCCTCCTGGAGCGACCGCCGGACCTCCGCCTTCGAGTCCTCGTCGGCCGCCATGATGTGTCGCTTGTCGACGACGTAGAGCCCGTGGACCGTCGTCCCCTCGGCCGCGATGGCGATGGCGTGGTCCAGTACCTCCGCGGTGCCGGAACTCCCGTCGGTCGGAACCAGGATGTCGCCGTACATACCGCGAGGTGAGACCGGGATGGGCAAAGAGCCTACCGGTGGGTGGGTTCTCCCCGGCGGTCCTATCCGCCGGTGAAGGTGGGGTGTTTCGAGACGTGCCGCGGGAGGTACCGCGACCGCTGGGGGAGGTCGGCGACATCCTCGCGGACGGTCTCCTCGAGTTCGGCGAGCGTCATGTCCCGTTCCTCGCCGGCGATGCGGACGTTGACGCCCATCCGGTCGCTCTCGACCTCGTCGTTGCCAACGACGACGTAGTAGGGAACCCAGTCGGTCTCGGCGCCGGCGATCCGCTTGCCAACGGACTCGTCGCGGTCGTCGATGTCCACGCGGGCGTCGGTCTCCTCGAGCGTGTCGGCGAGTTCGTCACAGTAATCGAGGTGTTCCTCGGGATTCACCGGGATGAAGCGGACCTGGGTCGGCGAGAGCCAGGTGGGGAGCTGTGGAACCTCCATGTCCGCGGTCTTCTCGAGCAGGGCCGCCATCACGCGCTCGATGCCACCGGAGGGGGAGTAGTGGAGGATCGGGGGGTTGTGGGCGCCCTCGCTGTCCATGTACTCGATGTCGAACCGTTCGGCGCTTTCGACGTCGATCTGGACCGTCGGATTCTCGATAGGCCGACCCAGGCTGTCGATGGCCGCGAAGTCGATCTTCGCCGACCAGTAGTGGTGTCGCTCCGGAATGACCTCCAGCAGCGCGGGCTTGCCGAGCTCGTCGACGACCTCCTGCACCCAGCCCTCGTTCTCCTCGTAGAACTGCTGGGTCATCCGGATGGCCGGCTCGTAGTTGATGTCCAGGTCCTCGGATGTCTGGAGTGCGAGCTTTGCCTGCTGCATCAACTCCTCGCGGGCCTGGCCCATATCTCTCGTGGCGGTGTGCATGTCGGGCATCGTGAACGCGCGCAACCGCTTGAGCCCGGCCACCTCGCCTTGCTGTTCGCGCCGGAAGGAGTAGGTCGACATCTCGTACACACGGAGGGGGAGGTCGTTGACCGAGATGTGCATGTCCCGCATGATCGAAAACTGGCCGAAACAGGCGGCAAAGCGCAGCATCATCCGGCGGTCGCCGGATTCAAAGCGGTACTGCCGTTCCCCGAACTTCCCGGCGTGTTCGTTGATCGACCGGGCGCCCAGGTCGTACATGATCGGGGTCTCGACGGGCATCCCGCCGTAGTCGACGACCAGGTCGTTGACGTAGTCCATCAGGGCGTCCCGGATGAGCTTCCCGCGCGGGTAGAATCGGAGGTTGCCGACGTCGGAGAGTTCGTCGTAGCCCACCAGCTCTTTCTCGCGCATCAACTCGATGTGGGGCGGCTCCTCGCCGGGGCTTGCCGTGACGTCCTCGGCCTCGTCCTCGATGAAGGCCTGCATGTCCTCGCTGGTTTCGGCTTTTGCGTCCACCGCGCCGGCGGTGGTGCCGTCGGGGCGCATGACCAGCCAGTCGCTGGGTTCGCGCTCGCGTTCGCTCTCGCTCTCGCTCTCGCCCCCCTCGTCGCGGTGAGCGGCGACGTGCCGGGAGAGCTCCGAAAGCGGGTGACCCTTGCAGGAGACCTCGAAGGACTTGTACCAGCCGAAGGGGGCCCGGAGGGTCTCGTAGTCCTCGCTCATCGCCGCCTCCAGGTTCTGCATCACGGTCGTGGCCGTGTCGGGGGCCGCCAAGTCCTCGCTGAGGTGGGCGTAGGGGTACAGGACCACCCGGCCGGTGTTGAGCTGACCGGCCACGTCGTCGATCTCTGTCAGGGCGTTCTCGACCACGCCCTCCAGGTTCTCCTCGTCGTCAGACTCGACGCTGATGAAGACGGTGACACACTCCTCCATCCGTCCCTCGAGCGGGACACCCTCCCGCTCGGCGAGGTCGTCTGAGACCTCCTCGCGGGCCTCGAACTCTAGATGGTCGGAGTGTATGAACAGCAGTCGCATACTGCACCAAACCCGACGGCTGGTAAAAAGCGTGCCGGATGGGAATCCCAGCCGTTCGACTGGGAGCACTCCCGGTTCGCACCGGCCGTCGTGCTCGAATCGGTCGGCTCGACCCCAGTACAGGCTGAGCCGAGCTTGTTGAAAGTATCATCAACTGCCAGGAGTCGCATGCTGACTCGATGGAAACGCTGCTACCGAGACAAACCACCGGTTTCGACAAAATAGTTGCGCCGTCCCGGGATCTGCCCATCTCCCACCCAATAGGCGGCCCAGATCGTCGTGCGGTGCGGTTGCTGTCTGGCCGTAGTAGTCGCTAGCGGTGGGCCTCGGCCGGCCACTGATGGCCGCCGGCGGGCGGCCCTCAGCTCTCTCGTCTCGGCGATCACACAGTTGCCACCACTGCCGGGGTGGCTGTCTCGTGACCCGGGACGCCAGCGCGTGAGGCAGAGATTCACCTAGTCAGGCTTTCCAGGATGGCGCGTCCCACAGCATCCGGGCTGTAGCACCCATGACTCGGCTTCTTTCGCACACGGACCAGTCAGCACGACGTGCTCTCTGGCACGGAATCAGGTCGGTCTCTCGTGTCCCATACTTATCTCACGCTCTCATGGCGTAGCAGCGGTTCCATCGAGTCAGCACAGCCGCTGAAACCTGTCCTCTCTTTGGAGGCCTCAACAAGGCCGCTGGGCCGTCTTTCTGCGTGTCACCGCTCCTCCAGGTCTCCGGTGATTTATCAAGAAGCGATCCACACGCGCTGACGGGTACGACGAACTTACCCGAATATTGGGCGCTCGTAACAATTGACCACGGGCACGTTCCATCTAGAATGAGAGTTCTCACCGTCGGTATTTTCTCACTGCTGGTCTTCGCCGCGATGGTAGGTGGCCCGGTCGTGGCGCTCGGCGGAGGGTCCGGTGCGACTGCTGGTCCGTCGATGACCGAGACGCAACTGTCAACGGGTGAGGTCCCGGCTACAGACCTCGCTTTGCAGATGGACGATTCCGATGAAGGCGATGATGATGGAGACCAAGACGA
>CAZOWU010000133.1:0-6292 GCA_964583735.1 uncultured Halobacteriales archaeon
CGGCACAAACACGGCAGCTACTGGCGGTGGGTCCGGCCGGTCTTCGACGGCGGGTCGCGTTCCTCGGCCAACGCCCGCATCGAGTTCCGGCCGCTGCCCGCCCAGCCGACGTTGCGCGATTGCGTGGCCTTCGAGGCGGTTTTCGCCGGGCTGATGGAGAGTCTGACCCGCCGACAACACCCGGTCCGGCGGCTGGACTGGGAGACCGCCCGCCGGAACTTCTACGTCGCCTGCCGGGACGGCCTGCAGGCCGACATGACGTGGGTCACCGCCGACGGCGCCGAGACGACCGCAATCGACGAAGTGTGTGGCGAACTGCTCGAGTACGCCCGCGACGGGCTCGAAACTCGCGGGCTCGAGACCGAGGAAGCCCGCCAGTACATCCGCCCGCTCCGCGAGCGGCTGGACCGCCGGACGACGCCCGCCCGCTGGAAACACGAGCACGTCCAGGGAAGCGTCGCCGCCGGCGTGCCGCTCGCGGAGGCTATCTGGGGGATGCAGGCCGAGTACATCGCCCGCCAGCGCGACACGCTGGTCGAGGGTTCGTTCGCCGACTGGCTGTAGCCCTCATCGTGATTGGTGTGCCGATCTACCGGCGAGTGCCCGCATCGGGGTCGGCACGCGCCGGGAACAGACGACAACAATCACTATCACTCACCGACTGCTCGCTCGACGTAGTCGACGGCCTCGTCGGGTGAGTCGACGTGCTCGATGTGACCGCTCGCGCCCACTCCCCCGCCGTCACCCTCGACACGGTGGGTGCCGAGCCCGGCGACCGGCCGGCCGAAATCCAGCGCGTGGCCGAGTTCAGAGAGCGTGCCCGGCCCGCCGTCGACCGCGACCACCCCGTCGCCGTTCAGCACCACGAGCGGGTTGCGGGCGTTGCCGATCCGGGTGGCGATGGCCGTATCCACGTACTCGTTGGCCCCCTCGCGCCCGCCCGGGAGGATCCCGATGGCGTGACCGCCACCCTCCTGGACCCCACGGCACGCGGCCTCCATGACCCCGCCACGGCCGCCACAGACCAGCTCGTGGCCCCGCGCTCCGAGCAGCCGACCAACCTCGCGAGCCCACCCGTACTCCGCCTCGGTGACCGCCGACCCGCCGATGACGCTGACGCGCATGAGGGGTGGGTCGTGCTCTCCCGACAAAGGTCCACCGAGCACGGGTTTATCTGCCCCTACCACGTGGTCGCACACATGATCGGGCACGACACGTCACTGACGGCCGACGAGCGGGCCTACCTCGAGGACTGCATCGAGACGCTCCAGACAGCGGTCTTCACCGACGGTCTCGGGCGCGAGCACTTCCAGGCGCTCGACGACAACGAGGAGTCACAAGCCGACTGGCAGGAGTACGTCTCGCGGATGGGCGAGCACGATTTCAACGGTGTCGCGGTCCCCGACGAACACGGGGGCGGCGGGAACGGTATCGTCGAGACGGTGCTGACCGAGCAGGCGATAGGCTACTGCGGCGCCATCGTCCACGCCTGCCAGACCTCGCTCACCCAGCACATCGGGAAGACCATCTACGAGCACGGCAACGACCACCTCAAAGAGACCTACCTCGAGCCGATGCTCGCGGGTGACCTGGTCGTTTCCCAGGCCTACACCGAACCCGGCAGCGGGACCGACCTCGCGAACCTGGAGACGACCGCCGAACGGGCCGGTGACGAGTGGGTCCTCAACGGCCAAAAACGGTTCATCGACTTCGCCGCCTACGGCGACTTCTACTTCGTCCCCGTGCGCACGAGCGGGGCGGACGGCGACCGAGAGGGGGTCTCGCTGTTCGTCGTCGACGCCGACAGCGCGGGGATCGACCTGCTGGAGGACCAGTCCGACTGGCACGGCTTCCGGGGCACCGGTGCGGCCTGGATGGAGTTCGACACCGTCCACGTCCCCGACGCCAACCTCGTCGGCGAGGAAGGGGCGGCGTGGTCGTACATCACCGCCGAACTCAACCTCGAACACCTCACCGTCGCCCGCTACTGCCTGGGTGCGAGTCAGCAGGCCCTGGAGGTCGCGGCCAACTACACGATGGAGCGGGAGGTCGACGGCCAGCCCGTCTCGCGGCTCCAGGCGGTCAACCACGAGGTCGCGGAGCTCGCGACGAGACTCGACGCCGCCTCCCTGCTCAACACCCGGGCGGCCCGACTCATGGACCGCGAGGGCATCGACAGCGGCCGGATGGAGAGCGCGATGGCCAAGTGGCACGGGAACGACCTTGCCCACGAGATTGCGGACACCTGTATGCAGGTCGTCGGCGGGGTCGCCACCACGAAGAAGTACCCGCTGGAGCGCATCCAGCGCGACGTCCGGGTCGGGCGCTATCTCGGCGGCGCCAGCGAAGTGATGAAAAGCATCGTCCAGCACGACGCCTACAGTAAACTCGCGGACGATTCCTTCGAAGGAAAGTACGTCGGGAACGAACTCGAGGGGCTGCCGTGGGTCGGTCGGAGCGGGCGGACCGCGCCGGCAGCCGACGACGACTGACAGTGATTGTTGTCGTCTGTTCCCGGCGCGTGCCGACCCCGATGCGGGCACTCGCCGGGACATCGGGACACCAATCACTATGACGGCGGGCTGACAGCCACCCCTGCAACGGCGCGGTTAGACCTGCTCGAGCCAGTCGGCCGCCCGGGACTCGGTGGTCTCAGCGACCGCGGCGAGTTCGGTGGCCTCGTACTCCCCGAGGTCGCCGACCGTCTCGATGCCGGCCGCCCGGAGCCGCCCGGCGTAGGTCTGGCCGATGCCGTTGACGACCTCGACGTCGTCGGCCTCGTCGCTACTGGCTTCTTCGGGGCTCTCGCCTTCGCTGTCGACGCCGTTCTCTTCGGCGGGTTCGTCCCCGGCGTCTTCGACGTCGGTGTCGACCATGTCGGTGTCGATGTCGGCCACTTCTTCGGGGGGCGTCCGGTCGATGAACCACTGGGCGGCCTGCGGCCAGACCTCTTCGTGGGAGGCCGAGGAGACCGAGAGGCCGATGTGGCCGGTGGGGTACTCGATGATGGTGGTGTCCTCGCTGGGAATGACATCCAGGAACGGCTTCGAGGATTCGGAGGGGATGAGGTGGTCGTACTCGCCCATCAGCAGGAGGACGGGCATGTCGATCTCAGAGAGGTCGACGTGCTCGCCGTCCAGTTCCATCTCGCCGTTGTAGAGCTCGTTGTTCTGGTAGATCTTCTCGAGGAACTCGACGTAGGCGTCGCCGGCGACGTCGATTCCCTCGCCCAGCCACCGCTCCATCCGCGCGAAGTTCGCCGCGAAGTCGTCGTCCTCCATGTTGTCGTAGAAGCCGACGTACTTGCTGACGTAGTTGTCGACGGGGTCCATAATCGCGAAGCCGTCGTCGAGCATCTCTGCGGGGACGTTGCCGACGGCGTCGGTGACGTCCCTGGGGTCGTAGTAGTCGGCGCTGCCCCAGTCCTCCAGCACCCCGCCGGTCTCGTCGAAACAGAGGCCGGCGGCCATCAGCCCGAGGTTCAACACCTTCTCGGGGTACAGCGTCGCGTAGATGGCCGACATCGTCCCGCCCATGCAGTAGCCCAGGATGTTGATGCTGTCCTGGCCCGATTCCTCGCGGACGACGTCGACGCAGTTGTCGATGTAGCGGTTGATGTAATCCGAGAGGGTGAGGTGCTGGTCGAGCCGGGAGGGCTCGTTCCAGTCGACGAGATAGACGTCGTGGCCGGCCTCGAGCAGCCGGCGGATGACGCTGCGGTCGGGCTGCAAGTCGAGAATAAAGGGCTTGTTGATCAGTGCGTAGGTGACGAGGACCGGGACGCCGTGTTGCTCGTCGGTCTGGGGCTCGTAGTGGAGCAGTTCGAGCTTGTTCTCCTCGTAGACGACCTCGGAAGGGGTCGTGCCGACCTCGATGGTCTCCATCTCCGAGAGTCGCTCGGGGAGCAGCTGGCTCCGTTCGACGGCATCGCCGGCCGCCTCGAAGGCCTCGGTCTGTGCGTCCAGCGCCGCGCTGAACAGGTTGTACGCCATGGCTACAGCTCCTCGAGGACCCGGTCGAGCTTCTCCTCGACGGCGTGCTGGCGCCGCTCGAGTTCGACCAGCCGCTCGCCGACCTCCTCGACGTCGTCGCGCGTTGCCAGCCCCGCCTGTGAGAGGGCGTCCTGTGCCGCCTCGTCGACGTCCTGGCGCATCTCCATCATCGACTCGACGAGCTGGCCGTTGGCCGCGGCGAAGGCCTCCGTCGAGAGCACTTCCTTGAACGCCTCGTTTGCCGACTGCAGCCAGATATCGCGGAACTCCTCGGGGGCCACATCCTCGCCCTCGGCCATGGCAGCGCTTTGCCCGGCCATCTGCTCGGCGGCATCCATCCACACCTCGTAGGCACGGCTGTACCCCTCCATGCCGTCAGCCATGGTCTCCTCGTCGAACATCGAGTTGTCGAAACCGCCGGCCAGCGACTCCATGAAATCCGTCTGCGCTGTCATGTTCTGTTCGATCGATTCCGCGACCGCGTCGTTCATCTGCTCCATCATCTCGGTCCACTGCTCCTGTTGGTCGTTCATAAGTTGTTGTCTGTATCGTTGGAGAAAAACGCTAGTGTCAGGCCTCGACGGCCGCCGTGGCCTGCTCCTGCATCTCGCGGACCTGCTCTTGCATTTCCTCGACCTGTTCGTTGAGTTCCTCGACCTGCGCCCCGAACTGGTCGGCAGCCTCGACGGACTGCTCCTCCAGTTTCTCGTGGGCCTCGACCAGCACCGCAACCTGTTCGTCGAGCGCGTCGAGGGTCTCGTCGGCGTATTCGTCGGTCGCGTCGAGACTGTTCTCGTACTCCGAGACAGCGCTGTCGAAGGCTTCCGCGTGGTTCTCCAGCAGGAGGTCGTAGCCCTCGTCGACGGTCCCGCGGAGCTCCTCGAGGCCCTCCTCCAGGCCCGGGAGACCGGGTTCCATCGCGTCGAGGATGTTGTGGACGCCCTGCCGCGAGAGTTCGACCGTCCGCTGCTGGGTCGTCTCCGTGGTCTCCATGCCGTCGACGACGGCCTCGGCGAGCCGCCGCTGGGTCTCGACACCCTGTTCGAGGGCGCGCTGGCTGCGTTCGACCGTCTGGCGCTGCAGTTCGAATGTCGTCGTCACCGGGTCTGTGTAGTCCATGTCAGTCACTCCTCTTGCGTTTGACGGGGATTACGACGGTCTGGACGATATCCCCTTCTTCGATGTCGAGGGCTTCCCGCTCGGCGTCGGGGATGCTGATCCGGCCGCCGCTTTGCACCCGCGTTTTGAACGTCGCGGTGTTGGTCATCGCGCTGAGGTCGTTCATGTCGACCCCGCCCGACATCCCCGTGAACATCTGCTTGAACAGCTCCTGCTGTTGCTCGGCGGCCTGCTCGCCGGTCTCTTGGAACAACTCGAACATCGTCGGCGGCCACACCGGCTCGTCGCTATCCTCGGTCATCACGCAGAACGACGCGCCGTTGACAGATAAGCTTTGGTTTGTATACCATCAAACCCCATCCAATACCGTCAAGTGGTTCGGGCCCGGACTGGTCTGTGAGTACCGATGGCACAGCCGATACACACCGCCCGACGCCCGGTCGACCCGCCGGAACCCGCGGAGCACGGAGCCGTATCGCGGTTCAGGTTCGATACTGACCCACATGATTTAAGATGGGGTGCCGATAAGGCTCTTTCCGATGAGTTCTAAATCGAACGGCGCCACGCTGCTGGACACGTGGACCGAGACTTCTTCCTACGTGTTCGACAGCGTCATCGCCGCGAACCGGGCGGCCTTTGCAGCCTTCGGCGTCGAGCCGTCCGAGGACGAGGACGAGGGCGAGGTCGGAGCGTCGGCGGAGCAGGTCGAGGCCGCCGAGAACCTGGACAACTGGGACATGAGCCTGGAAGCGGAGGATGACGACGACCTCGGCGTCGGCGACCGCTTCGAGTTCACGAAGACGATCTCAGAAGACGACGTCACCAGCTTCGCCGCCGCCAGCGGCGACACGAACCCGCTCCACCTCGACGACGAGTTCGCCGAAGACACCCGGTTCCGGGGCCGGATCGCTCACGGCACCCTGGTCGGCGGCCTCATCAGCGCCGCGCTCGCGCGCGTTCCCGGGCTCGTGATCTACCTCTCCCAGGACCTGGAGTTTCACAGCCCCGTCCGGATCGGCGACCGTGTCACCGCCGAGTGCGAGATCGTCGAAGACCTGGGCAACGACCAGTTCCGGCTCACTACCCGGGTCATGAACGGTGACGACATCGCCATCGACGGCGAGGCCGTCATCATGGTCGACGACGCCTAGTCGTCGCGCTCGTAGGCACCGTCGCGCTCG
>CAZOWU010000134.1:0-6281 GCA_964583735.1 uncultured Halobacteriales archaeon
GGGCGAATCGGGGGCGGACTCCGGGAACCCTGCACGCTTATCTCCCTGGCCGCGGCAGGGGAGGGTATGCAACTCGACGGAGTGCGCATCCTCGACCTCTCGCAACTGCTGCCGGGCCCCTACGCCACGCAACTGCTGGCGGACGCAGGCGCGGACGTGATCAAAGTGGAGACCGCCGGTGCCGGCGACGGCGCCCGCTACTCCCCGCCACAGACCGAGGGGGATGTCGGCGCCCTCTTCGACGCTGTCAACCGTGGCAAACGCAGCGTCGCACTCGACCTCAAGGACGAGGAGGGGCACGAAGCGTTCATGCAACTGGCCGAGACTGCCGACGTCATCTTCGAGCAGTTCCGGCCCGGCGTCGTCGACCGCCTCGGTGTCGATTACGACTCCGTCCGGGAGCGAAACCCCGACATCGTCTACTGCTCGCTGACCGGCTTCGGCCAGGCCGGACCCCACGAGGACCGCGTGGGTCACGACCTCAACTACATCGGAATGGCGGGCCTGCTCGACATGACCCGCGAGGACCCCGAGATGGCCCCACAGATCCCCGGTTACCCCGTGGCCGACATGGCCGGCGGGCTGCTCTCCGCGTTCGGCATCGTCGGGGCCCTCGCGTCGCGGGAACTGGGCAACACCGGCGGCGAGTACGTCGACGTGGCGATGACCGACGTCATCCTCTCGTTCTCGCAGGCAGTCGCCTACGAGGGGTTGACCGGCGGCGACCCCCGGCCCGGCGCGACGACGCTCAGCGGCGGCCTGCCCTGGTACGACGTCTACACGACCGCCGACGGCGAGTACGTCACTATCGCCGCTCTCGAGCCGAAGTTCTGGGAGACGTTCTGCGAGGCCGTCGGCCGGGAGGACCTTGTCGACAGCCACAGCACCGACGACCCCGCGGAACTCGCGGCGGTCCGCGAGGAACTCGAAGAGGTCTTCGCCGGCAAGACCCGCGCGGAGTGGGAAGCGGAACTCGGGGACGTGGAGGCGATGGTCGCGCCGGTCCGGACGCCCGCTGAAGCCTACGGCAGCGACCACGTCGAGGCCCGCGACCTGGTCGACGAGAGCACCGACACTCCCCGGATCGGCTTCCCGGTCCACTCCTCGGAGCCCACCGAGGCCGGCCGGGGTGGGCCGCCGGGTCACGGGGCCGACACCCGCGACCTGCTGGCGGAGACCGGTTACGACCAGGAAGAGATCGACCGGCTGGCCGAGGAGGGTGTCCTCGGCGAGTAACTGCGTGGGTCTGGTTCAGTAGGTGAACAGGTCGACGCCGCCGGTGGCACCCACGACCTGTCCGGTGACGTAGGAGGCCTGCTCTGAGGCCAGGTACGCGGTGAGGTTGGCCACGTCAGCCTCCGTGCCGAGGTGGCCCATCGGCGTCGCGCGGGCAATGTCGGCGTAGTGGGGACTGATCTCGTCGAGTTCCTCCGGCGTCAGGTCGGCCAGGTCAGCGACGACGATGTTGGGAGCAACGACGTTCGAGGTGACGCCGTCGGGCGCGCCCTCCAGCGCCAGCGTCTTGCCGAAGCCGATGAGTCCTGCCTTGGTCGTCGAGTAGGAGAGCTGGCCGAAGCCGCCGTACCAGCCGGCCATCGAGGACATCGTGATGATCCGGCCCCAGCCGCGCTCGCGCATCGCGGGAAAGACCTCTTTGGTGATGTTGTAGGTGCCGGTGAGGTTGATCAGGACGTCCCGGTCCCACATGTCCTCCTCGAGTTCGCCGGCCCGGCCCGTGGCGTCGACCATGCCGGCGTTGTTGACCAGGACGTCGATTCCGCCGGTCTCCTCGCGCAGGTCCCCGATAGTCTCCGCGACCTGCTCGCGGTCGGTCAGGTCACAGACAGCCGGGATGGCGTCCCCGCCCTCGTCCTCGATGTCGTCGACGACCTCCTGGGTGCCGTCTTCGTCGACGTCAAGCACCACAACCTCCGCGCCCTCGTCGGCGAACGTGTGACAGTCTTCGCTCCCGATACGACCCGCACCGCCCGTGACAAGTGCCGTCCTGTCGGCGAGTCCTAAGTCCATTGCACTCGGTCTGTTTGCGGGCACTGCTCATAAAGTTCGGTCACTCGGGGACGTCCTGGTCCGGCGGCCCTGGAGCCGCCCCGGCTGGCCCCGTTCAGGCGCCCGTCGGAACCCCGGTGTCGGCCTCGTCAGTCCCGGCAGTTCGGAGGTGGAGCCAGACGACACAGACCAGCGAAATGAACCCGGAAGTTGCCGCGAGCCCGAACAGGAGCCGGTAGCCAAAGAGGGTGTAGACGCGGGCGCCGCCAACCGTCTGGCCGGTCCAGTACGCGTCGAGGATTGCGCCCATCACGGTCGGGAAGACGGCCGCGCCACCGAATGCCAGGGCGTTGACCGTCCCCGTGGCGACGCCGCTGGCCTCACTGCCGTAGCGGTTCTTGACCACGGTGTACCCGAGCGCGTACCCGCCGGCGAGGAAACTCACGGTGAAGAAGGCGAGCCCCACGCTCCACAGCGGGGGTTTGCCAGCGAGCGCGAGCAGCGCGAAGGAGCCGGTGTACAGCACCGCACCGCCGACCATCAGCCGCGTTCGCACACCAAAGTAATCCGAAATCCGGCCGATGACTGGGGGGCCGAGCAACAGCCCCACGCTCCCCAGGAGGACGGTAGTGGAGGCGGTCGTAACCGACTGCTCGTACACCTGCGCGACGTAGGGGACGCCCCAGAGGCCAAGAACGGTGAGGTTGAGCCCCGTCGAACAGAACAGGGCAACGCCGGCGAGCCAGGTATCCCGGCCGCGGAGGACGGTCCGGGCGTTGGCGGCGACCTCCCGGAGACTCAGCGTCGGCGAGGAGGGGACGTTCTCGACGGGCTGAAGGCCAGCGTCGGACGGCGTGTCGCGCGCCAGCAGCCAGACGACGACCGCGATGAGGAAGCCGACCCCCCCGAGTGCGAAGAACGTCATCCGGAGACCGACGGTCTGCTGGAACACCGAGAGGGGTGTGGTGGCGAGGATCCCGCCCAGCCCGGCGATGGCGATCGTCAGCCCGTTCATCGTCGCGAACTCGTCCGGGCGGTACCAGTTGGCACAGAACCGCAACGTCGCGATGAAGATGACACTCGCTCCGAGTCCGATAGACAGCCGCGCAACAAAGGCCACCGGGAACACCTCCGCGAGCCCGAAGGCCACGCCCCCGCCGCTCATGACGAGGACGCCGACGGTCGCGGTCGTCCGGATCCCCAGCCGGTCCGAGAGCACGCCCGCGACCAACTGCATCGGCGCGTAGACGTAGAAAAACGAGGAGTGGAGTGTGCCGAGTTGTGAGCCCGTGGCGTCGAAGGCACGCATCAGGTCCTCCGAGAGCACCGCCGAGGAGAGGCGGTGGACGTTCACCAGCAGGAAGCCGAGCGCGAGGGCGGCCCAGACGACCCAGCGTCGCCGGGTGGGGTCAGACCAGATATCCATCACCGGTTTCACTCGCCCCCCGGCAAAAACCTTTGATACACGCGGTCCGCGGCACACGGATCCGGGAGAGGGACCGACACACGGGCCTGACCGGAGAGGGACCGACACACGAGGCCGGGAGGGACAAACTGTATCAGTCCGCGCGGGAACGGAGTGGATATGTTCGACAAGTCGACGTGGATCCGGCTGCCGCGCAACGTCGTCGTGGGCCACGGCGTGCTCGAGCAGACGGGTGATGTCGTCGCGGACCTGCACCTGTCGGGGCGGCCGCTGGTGGTCACCAGCCCGACCCCGCGAGCGGTGGCCGGCGAGCGCGTCCAGGAGCTGCTTGCCGACGCCGATACCGACCCCGCGCTCGTCGAGGTCGAGGAGGCCAGTTTCGCAGCCGTCGAGCGGGTAATCGAGACCGTCAACGAAACCGGCGCCGGCTACCTCGTCGGTGTCGGCGGCGGCAAGGCCATCGACATCGCGAAGATGGCTGCCGAGGACCGCGGCCTCGGTTTCATCTCGGTCCCGACCGCGGCCAGCCACGACGGTATCGTCTCCGGCAGGGGGTCGGTTCCCGAACGCGATACCCGCCACAGCGTGGCCGCCGAGCCACCCATGGCCGTCGTCGCGGACACGGAGATACTCGCGGAGGCTCCCTGGCGGCTCACGACCGCCGGCTGTGCGGACATCATCTCGAACTACACCGCCGTGCGTGACTGGGAGCTTGCCAACCGGCTCCAGAACGTCGAGTACTCCGAGTACGCCGGCGCCCTCTCGCGGATGACCGCCGAGATGCTCGTCCAGAACGCCGACTCGATCAAGGAGGGCCTGGAGGAGTCGGCCTGGGTCGTCGTGAAGGCCCTGGTCTCCTCGGGGGTCGCGATGTCTATCGCAGGGTCGTCGCGGCCCGCGAGCGGCGCGGAACATCTCTTCTCTCACCGCCTCGACCGGCTCGAGCCGGACGCGGCCCTGCACGGCCACCAGGTGGGCGTGGGCGCCATGATGACCGAGTACCTCCACACCGGGGAGAACGGCGACTGGCGGGACGTCCGCCGGGCGCTGACGGCGATCGGCGCGCCCACGACTGCCGCCGACCTGGACATCGACGAGGCGACCGTCATCGAGGCGCTGACGACCGCTCACGGGATCCGTGACCGCTACACGATCCTCGGCAACGGCATGAACGAGGCGGCGGCCCGGGAGGCTGCCACCGTCACCGGCGTCATCTGATACTGCCGGCTGTCCCTTCGTAAAGCTACTTGCCACCCCTGGATGGCGCGATTCTTCACAGACGTACAGCCGGGCGTATGAGTCGACGGAGAGTGCCGTGTCCGCCAGCACGAACCACGACCCCGATAGTGCGTTTTTTGCCCCCGCGGCGTGTGGTCTCGGGTAATGAGCACCGGCGAGTACGACTACGAGGAGCTGGGGCTGGTGGCCGGCCTGGAGATCCACCAGCAACTCGACACCGAGACCAAGCTGTTCTGTGAGTGTCCGACGGAGCTGCGCGAGCCCGCGGAGTCCACCCGGAGCTTCACGCGGTATCTCCACCCCACCAAGTCCGAGCTGGGAGAGATCGACGCCGCCGCACTCGAGGAGAGCCGCGTCGAGCGCGAGTTCGACTACCTCGCCTACGACACCACCTGTCTGGTCGAGGAGGACGACGAGCCTCCGCGGCGGGTCGACCGCGAGGCCATGGAGACCACCCTCGAGGTCGCCGATCTACTCGACATGGACCCCGTCGACCAGGCCCACGTCATGCGGAAGATCGTCGTCGACGGCTCGAACACCACGGGCTTCCAGCGGTCGATGCTCGCCGCGACTGACGGCGCCATCGAAACCGACGAGGGGACTGTCGGCGTCGAGGACCTGATGCTCGAAGAGGAGAGCGCCCAGCGCGTCGCCGAGACCGACTCGGGGGTGCGCTACAGCCTCGACCGGCTGGGCATCCCGCTCGTAGAGATCGGCACCGACCCCGACATCCGCACGCCAGAGCAGGCACGCGAGGCTGCAGAGCGGATCGGCATGCTGCTGCGCTCGACCGGGAAGGTCAAACGCGGCCTGGGCACGATCCGCCAGGACGTCAACGTCTCCATCGCCGAGGGCGCCCGCGTCGAGATCAAGGGCGTCCAGAGCCTCGACGACATCGACGACATCGTCCGCAACGAGGTCCGTCGGCAGGCGGAACTCCTTGCCATCCGTGAGGAACTCGCCGAGCGGGACGCCTCGGTCGAGGACCCCCAGGACGTGACCGAGGTCTTCGAAGACACGGACAGCGGCGTCGTCCAGGGGGCTCTCTCGGGTGGCGGGCAGGCGATAGCTGTCAGGCTGGCGGGGTTCGAGAGGCTCGTCGGCCGCGAACTCCTGCCAGACCGCCGGTTGGGGACGGAGTTTGCCGACCACGCCAGGCGCCACGGGGCGGGCGGGGTCTTCCACACCGACGAACTCCCCGCCTACGGCATCACCGAGAGCGAGGTGGCGGCGTTGCGGGAGGCCGTCGGTGCGGGAGAAGGAGATGCTGTCGCGCTCGTGGCCGAGGACCCCGAGACCGCAGAGCTGGCGGTCGACGCCGTCGCCGAGCGCGCCCGGACCGCCATCGACGGTGTCCCCGAGGAGACCCGGGATGCAACCGAGGACGGCACCACGCGCTACCTGCGCCCGCTGCCGGGTGCGGCGCGGATGTACCCCGAGACGGACGTCCCGCCGGTCGAGCCCGACCCGAGCGAGGTCGAGACGCCGGAACTCCTCACCGAGAAAGTCCGGCGCTACCAGACGGAGTTCGGCCTCGACGAGAGCCTCGCTGAACAGGTCGCCTACGGCCGCCGGATGCCCCTGTTCGAGGCGGCCGTCGAGCGCGGCG